>CABUVB010000037.1 GCA_902494815.1 uncultured Collinsella sp.
ATGTCAGGCGGGGCCGCAGGAGTTGATACTGCGGACCCGCCGCATTATGCCGACAGCACTGCCCATACAAGCAGGTCGCCCGCCGTTTTTAGATGCAAAACGGCGGGCGACCTATCTTCGGCGTTGGAGCACGGGCGGCACACCGACTACGGGCGCTCCATGTTGGGGACGATGCTGCCTTCGGTCACCGCATGCACGGCCAGGCGCATGATGTTGTCGTAGCCGGTCTTGTTGAGAATCTCCGAGATGCGGCGTTTGATGGTGCCCTCGCTCATAAACAGCTCGGCCGCGATCTCGCGGCGGCTCTTGCCCTCGCAGGCAAGGCGCAAAATCGACAGCTCGACATCGTCGAGGGTCGCCGTGCCCGAAAAAATGCTCTCGGGCGGCTTGGGAAACGTGCAATAGCCCGCCAGCGTGGAGCGCATCACGGCGAACAGCTCGTCGATACCGACGTTCTTGTACACAAAGCTGTCGACGCCCGCCTCGCGGGCCTGATCGACAAAGGTGATCTCGGGCATGCCGGTCATGATAATGATGCGACACTCGGGCAGTTGCTCCTTGATGCGCGCCGCCGCCACGATGCCGTTTGAATCGTGTTCGGTGCACACGTCCATCAGTATCATGTCCGGGCGCTCCTTGAGCGCGACACCCAAGGCCTCGGAAGCATCGGCAATGGCGGAAACAACGGTCATATCGGGCTGGTCGCCAACGGAGCGCGCCAGGCTCTCGCGCAAGATAGCTTGGTCTTCGACGATAAGGACGCGAATCATGAGTTTCTCCTTTGAGCTGTGGCGCTGGCGTTGAGCGGGATGGACACCGCAAGCGTAAAGGGCGGGGCGGCATGGATTTCCAGGCAGCCGCCCAGATCTTGCGCGACATGCCTCATACCTGGAATACCCGTTCCCTCGCGATACGATACGGGTGCAGGCGCGCCGTCGTTAGAAACGGTCATCCGCGCAACAGCGCTGCCTTCCGACGTCTCCCGCCACAGGCGCACATGGACCCGATGGGCCTGTGCATGCTTGGTGGCATTGGTCGAGGCTTCGCGGATAATCTGCAGAAAGGCTGCGGCGACACGCGCGTCCTCAGGCAGCTCGCCCTCCACATCGATCTGCACGCTCACCAGGCCAAAGGCATGGACGATATCGCCCAGTTGCTCTGTCGGTTCGGTGTCGCCCCCACTGCGCAGATCGGCAGCGATTGAGCGCAGCAGCGGGTCGATCTGCTCGAGTGACTCGTCATCCAGGCGCCCCTCCTCCAGATAACGATGGAGGATGGACAGGCGCTGCCCGATCACGTCGTGCACGCGAGCGCGCATACGCAGATAGGCCGCATTGTCAGCAACTTTTTTGACTTCTTCGATCTGGGCTTGGAGCTCTTGGCCCGCAAGCTCAAGCAGGTGGTTGGCTTGCGCCAGGCGATCATGAGCATGCGCATACTCTGTTACATCCAGGCCGATAATGCACTCAAAGAGGCGGCCCGAAACCATAACGTCATCGTGCACAAACAAGCGAATCTCGGCGGGAGAAACCTCGACCACCGCCCGCGCCTCACCAAAGCGGTCCAGATTAATCCGCACACGGTTCTGGCTGCTTTCGGGCATTTGCATGCTGAGTTTGCGCAGGTCGTTCCATGTGCCGCTCATATCGCCTAGGTCGGTGGGCATATGAAGCTCCACCAGGTTTTTTCGCATGCAGCGGTTCATGAGCAGCGGACGGCCCCTCGGGTCCAGATACAGGATGCCCACGGGAATCACGTTGATGGTTTCGATCGTCGAGAACGCGGTGATATCCTCCTGGCGGTTGCGGACATCCATCAAGAGCGCCGCAATGGAGCGGAACAGGAAAAACGCTCCCTCTGCGATAAGGACCGTGGTCCACGCCGAGCCCATGGCAAAAACCACCGGCGGTGTCACGGCGGCAACGAGCAACAGTTCGGCCAGCATGACGGGGCGACGATAGTGCACCATAAGCACCATGCCGTAGGCAAAGATCACGGCATTGAGCCACAACGCTCCGCCCATTGCCCTGGCGCAAACGTCAAGCGGCGCCACCAGATATGAGCCAGACGACGCGAACAAGATGAGCGCCGAAATAATTAGGTGAAGCACAAGGCTCGCCTCGTAGGCACAAATCACCTTACGGTTATAGGACGAGCGGCGCGATGCGATGAGCGGGACGTGGATCGTCTGCAGACACGCAGCCAGGGCAAAGACAACATTGAGCGCAACGATTTGGGGAAGAATGAGCGAAATCTGCATCGTCACTCACCCGCCCTCGGCATCAAGACGATCATGCGCAGCTGGCCGGGCTCGCCCTCAAGGCGGTATGCCACGTTGCGCCCTTGCAGAGCGCTTTCGAGCTCTTGCGCAGCGGGCGTCTGCGAAAGATCTGCATCATCGTTGGAAAAAAGCGCGGCACGCAGCTCGACACTGCATCGGTCATGATCGCCCAAGTGATACATAAGCGCCGGATGGTCGGTGGTGTAGGCAAAAAACGCAAAGTCATACACGCAGTCGTACAGGGCGCTTACCGTACTGGCGTGCATCGGGCGCCGTATGGCGATAATCGAGGCGCAATCGATATCGATGGTGCGCAGGTCGCTTGCGAGCTCGTTGGCAATGAGCTGAATGCGGTCGCGATCAAAACCGCTCTCCCCGTGCTGTGCCAACGTGAGCGACCCCTTGCGCTTGCAATAGGCGACGAGCATCTTGGCGCGCTGCAGCATGCGGTAACGCTCGTGCGAAGACGATTCATCGGTCAACGGCGGTAGCGAGCTCAGCAGGTCGTACATCCCTTCGAGCGCGCGGGCAAGCGCCTGGTCCACGTCTTGGACCAGCAAGGTCTCGGCCTCTTGGTCTGCCAGGTGCGTCTTAAGGTCGTAGTCGGCGGCGAGCAGCTCATTTTGACGCTGCAGCTCCATACGACGATGTGCCAGTTCACGGTTAAGCTCGTTGAGATCCGACACGTCTTGGGCAAGCAGGGCCGATCCGCCCAGCAGTGGAAAGGCACGGCACATCACATCGGGATCGGACGCCACGGCAAAGGCATGGGCGCGGCTGTGCGCCTGGGTCCGCAACTCCTCGCGCACGCCCACCGGCATTGGCTTTGACACTGGCGTGGCATAGACTTCCTGCAGGTCGCGCGTTAGAACTTTGAGGTCAAGCGGCAAGGTGTCGAAAATGCCGGCGATGTCGTGATATGACGGAACGACACCGCAATCGAGACAGATTTCCATCGCCACCACGCACAAGACGCAATAGACGAGCGAGAAGTTGAGCCTCCATGCCCAGGGCACGCGCAACGCATATGAGATGGCAAAGAACGCGCCGCCCAGCAGCACGAGCGCCGCCGTGCCCGAGAAACGTTGGATGCGAAAGGACGAGGACCGGCCCACCAGGATAAAAAAGGCCACAAAGTTAAAGGCCGTCCACACGAGGACGGCGAAATAACCCCAGCCGTACGTGTAATCGTTGCTCCAGGTGTCGCTTGTACGGTCAAAGTGGAAGACCTGCTGGTGAAAATCGTTGGTGAGCACAAATCCGATAAGCAGGATAGCCACAATCCACAGCGCAGCGCAGTAGCGGCGACCCAGGCGGTGTTGCTCCAGGCCCGCAAGGCGCAGACCACACAACTGGTAGAGCAGCGGAATGAGCGTCATGGGCACGTAGTACAGGTACCACAGCACGGTGGCATAGAACGGCGTGAACGACTTGTACTTGAGAATGACTTCGATCATCCACAGGGCGCAGATGGTGGCGACGGCAACAAGGCGGCGGCGCAACACATAGTCCAAACAGCGCAGATAGACCGATACGCCCCAGATCGAAAATATAATTGCGGCGACAAGCAGCGGGAGAGAGCTCGAATGGACAAGCGCATCCACGACCTCTTCGGACACCTCGCCATAGGCTGGCACGGCGTTAGAAAGTTTGGGGTCGAAGGCGAACAGTGCCGGCAAGACTGCCAAAAGCATGAGGAACAGCGCGGTGATGGCGCCGGCGATAGCGAAGACGCGGTGACGGTACACCTGATGTGTTATGCCAACAAGGAATCGCGGCATGGCGAAGAGCCTGCCACCCATAGGATCCGCCACGGGTGCGGATCGGGCGGCCGCGTTGCCAATATGTCGTGCGCGGGTACCCATAGTGCTTTTAGTGTACCGACAGGCAGGCTCAAAAAGCGGGCCACATGTCCCAAAATCCGCAGACGGCAAGGCGCCCGGCAGCCTCCCCCGTCTGGCACTTCCCGATATCCGCCCGCCCCAAACCACCGCAAAGGAGACAGGCACCTTTGTGGTGGTTTGGGGCGATGCGCTAGTCCACGGTGATGTCGAGATTTTTGCCGATGAGGCCTACGTAGCCGCCTTCGGCTGCCTTGGGGCTGTCGGCGTGGCAGAGGACCCACTTGTCGGCCTTCCAGTAGCAGTAGCTGTCACCGGCGGAAGGCATGTCGTCTGCAGCCTCGGGGCGCGGGCCGTTGGTGCCCGCCGGCAGCGCCACCATCACCTGGAAGCCGCCGTCGTCGACCATGCAGGGCGTGTAGTGGAGCGTGGTGTTGAAGACCTCGACAACCTTGCCCGCCGGCACGCGGAACGCCTTGACGCACGCGGTGTCGAGCTTGCCGTCCTCGATCTCCCAGCGATGCGCCACGAGCAGGATAAAGTCGCGGGCACCTAGGTTAAACTCGCTGGCGCGGTGATACTCCAGGCAGTTGAGCTGCGTGTTGTGGCCATTGCACCAGCCCAGCTGGAAGGGTCGGCCGCCAAACATGAGAAAGCCCAGTTTATCGGCATCTTTGACACCCTCGAGCTCCGGCGCGCTTGCTACGTACTTGCTGCCCTCGGGAATGGGCGTGGCAGAGAGCGCCTCGAGCACGGGCGACGTGAGCTCGGACGGAACGTCATCCCAAACGTTGCCATAGGATTTGAACTCGGGATCGTTGACAGAGTAGATATGCATGTTCACTCCTGTTTGTAAATGTGACTATACGAACATTCTAGAACAAACATGAGCGATTTTGAACGCTCGTCCCGACCAATCAACAAAAAGGCGCCCCCGCATAAGCGAAGGCGCCCAATGCGCGCGTTTTGGGCGATAAAGCCCTTACGCCTGCTGATAGTGCAGGTGCTTCTCGTCGATATCGGCCAGGTCGCGGTCGAGGTAGCGGCGCGCAAGCCAGTTGGCCATGGGGAGGCTCTGGTCCAGGTAGTTACCGCATTCCTCGGGAGCGGCACCGGGGACATCGCCCTCAAAGCCGGCGACAAACTCGAACAGCTCACGCACGAGCGGCAGGATCTCCTCGCTCGTCACCTCGCCAAACACAACCAGGTAAAAGCCCGTGCGGCAGCCCATGGGGCCAAAGTAGACAATGCGGCCCGACCACTCGGCATGATTGCGAAGGAACGTCGCGCCCAGGTGCTCGATGGTGTGGCACTCGGCCGTGTTCATGACCGGCTCCTTGTTGGGCGTGGTCAGGCGCAGGTCAAAGGTGGTGACGGCGGCCCCGGTCGCCGGATCGCGGTCGATGCGGCTCACATACACGCCGGGCTCAAGCAACAGATGGTCAACGGAAAAGCTCGCAATGCGCTCCATGGCAGATCCTCTCGGTAGTCAATTTGGAACGGGCTCTTTTAGCTGGTTCGAATGGTCGCACCAATCATAACAGTCAAAAAAGCCCCGTCCCAAAAAGACAACTTAGCCCAGGACGCGGGCCATACGCGTCTTGAACTCGGACAGGAAGCGCGGAGCATCCACGGTCAGTGCCACAAGCGTGCTCTTGTCCGGATCGGACAGGCGGCGCTCATCGCAGATGGTGCGACCGCGGTACTCGCCCAGCAGATCAACACGCAGGTTGCAGCCGAGCGCACCTACGAGCGTGGGGTCGATCGCCACGGCAACGGCCAGCGGATCGTGCAGCGCACAACCACCCAGGTAGGGTGCGTTCATCTCGTACGAGCCAATGTAGTGCTCGACCATGCTCGCAAATGCGCAGCCCGCCATAGTGCCCGAGCCCGTCCAGCCGGCAATGTCGCGGCGTGTGAGCACCACGCGATGCGTCACGTCCAGACCCACCATGGTGAGCTTACGGCCCGAGCGCAGCACCGCGTCGGCTGCCTCGGGGTCGCTCGCCATATTGGCCTCGGCGCCCGCGCTCACGTTGCCGGGCACGGTAAGGGCGCCGCCCATCACGACCACGCGGCCGATGGACATCATCGCTGCCGCATCGCGCTCCAGGGCGAGCGCCAGGTTGGAGAGCGGGCCAGTCGCCACGTAGACCAGATCGGGACCATAGGTGCGCGCGGCATCGATCAGATAATCGACCGCGGCGTTGCCGTCGGCCGAGGTCGCCCCCACCGGCTCGTAGGGCGACGCGGGCACGCTCGCGCCGCCGATGCCGTTCTTGCCGTGAATGAGCGCGGTGGACGCCGGCGGCGTATAGGGCTCAGTCGCCTGCAGAGGACGGTCGGCGCCCAGGTACACCGGCACCTCGGGACGACCCAGCAGATCGAGCACCGCCAGGCAATTGTGCGCCGATTGCTCGACGCGCACGTTACCAAAGCACGTGGTGATGCCCACGAGCTCCACCTCGGGGCTCGCGATGGCATAGGCCAGCGCCATCGCATCGTCCACACCCATATCCAGATCAAGGATCAGCTTCTTGATTGCCATTGTTCTACTCCGCTTCTCCGTCTTTATCGTTTAACCAAACCAATGTTCAACTTCGGTGCGCATGGGAATGGATTGCTGAGCGCCCAGGCGCGACACCGTCACTGCCGAGGCGCGAGCACCCGCGGCCATGCACTCAAAGAGCGGCAGGCCCTCTAGGCGAGCCGCCGCCAACGCGCCGATAAACGTATCGCCGGCGGCCGTGGTATCGACTACCGTACTCGAAAGTGCCGGCATGCGCAGCAGCTCACCGCCATCGCCGAGCGAAACCGAGCCGGCACCGCCCAACGTGATGACCGCAGCCCCGGCACCCTTGTCGAGCAGCGCATTGAGCGCCGCGACGCAGCTTGCATCATCCGTGGGCAGAATGCCCGTCAGAACCTGGCACTCGGTCTCGTTGGGGCAGACCAGGTCGACCGCAGGCCAGACCTCCGCAGGCAGCTCGCAGGCAGGCGCTGGATTAAAGACCGTATAGAACCCCAGCTCGTGAGCACAAACAAGCGCCTCGGCCGTCGCCGCAAGGTCACATTCGCCCTGGGCGATAAAGACGCTTCCGGCAGCCGGGGCAATCTCGCTGGCGCCGCCGTCGAGCTCATGGGCCACCAGACGCCTCAGCGCGCAGGCAACGTCCGCGCCCGCAAGCGCATGGTTGGCGCCCGGTGACAGTATGATGCGGTTGTCGCCCTCGCAGCGAATGATGGTCGCCGTTCCCGTCTCCACGTCATCGCGATGCACTACAAAGTCACAGTCCACGCCGGCGCCTTGGAGCCCCGCCACGAGCGACGCGCCGAACGCATCGCGACCGACCGCGCCGATCATGTGCGTGCATGCGCCCATACGCGCGGCAGCTACGGCCTGATTGGCGCCCTTGCCTCCGGCGTTGGTGATAAACCCGCTGCCGCCGACGGTCTCGCCCGCACGCGGTATGCGCTCGCACGCCACCGAAAGGTCCATGTTCATGCTGCCGAACACCGCAACGATGCCGCGATCTGCCATGGAAACCTCCTCGTCCGCGGGCTCTGCACCCACTGTCGGCCGTCAATCGTGTGCTCTCGCACCTCTATAACTTTAGTTCACTTTGATGTGAACGCACCCTTGAGGTTGCGCCAGCAGCAAGCATTCACAGGAGCAGGCAGCTACAATGAATACGTGCTGATTATTCTCGTCATTGGATGATGTTTTATGGAACAATTCTCGCAATCGGGCTCGCGCGGTCGACGCCGCACGGGCAACGAGCCGGCGCCGCACGAACGCGTGAAGAGCGAACGCCGTGCCAACGAGCCGCGACGCACCGCGAGCCCCCATCGCGCTTCTGCCAACAACGCGGGCCGCGCCAACACTCCCGCCGCGGAGCAGACGCCTGCTCGCCCCAAGTCCCGCTACATCCCTGCCCTTGACGGCCTGCGCACGCTTGCCGTCGTCGCGGTGGTGCTCTATCACCTTAACCTCACGTGGGCTCAGGGCGGCCTGCTCGGCGTCACGATCTTCTTTGTGCTTTCGGGCTATCTGATCACGCGCTTGCTGCTCAACGAAGTCGCTAAGACCGGCCGCATCGACCTCAAGAGCTTCTGGATCCGCCGCATCCGTCGCCTGGTCCCCGCCGTGGTGACCGTCGTGGTGGTGACCTGCGCGCTGTGCACCATCTTTAACCACGTGATGCTCACCAAGATGCGCCCCGACATCCTGCCGTCGCTGCTGTTCTTCAACAACTGGTGGCAGATTGCCCAAAACGTCTCGTACTTCAATGCTCTGGGCGACCCCTCGCCACTCACGCACTTTTGGTCGCTTGCCATCGAGGAACAGTTCTACCTGATTTGGCCGCCACTGCTGTTTGCCATGGTATCCATGCATGTGAGCAAGCCCAACACGCGCCGCGTGGTTCTGGGCCTAGCTGCTGTCTCCGCCATCGCCATGATGGTGCTCTATAACCCTGCCGCCGACCCCAGCCGCGTGTACTACGGCACCGACACCCGTGTGTTCTCGCTGCTGCTGGGTGCCTGGATGGCCTTTATCCCCGATCGCGACCTGGCGCCGGTGCGTCTCGCTCGTCGTTTGGGGCTCAATCGCCTAGCTGGCGCCGCCAAGCACGGCAAGAACGCCGAGGGCAAGCCTGGCGAGAAGGCCGACGAAGCAGCCGAGACCGCCCCGGCACAGCCGAGCGCCCTCGTGCGTTTTTGGTCCTCGCCCGCATCCATCGATGTGTTGGGCCTCGTGGGTCTGGTTGGCCTTGCCGCCATGGTCGCGCTCACCAACGGCTACACCGCCTTCCAGTATCGCGGAGGCACGCTGCTGTGCTCGATCCTCACGCTCATGGTCATCGCGGCCTGCGTGCAGCCCCAGGGAATGGTTGCCCGCGCGCTGTCCGCCGAGCCGCTCGTATGGGTTGGCAAGCGCTCGTACAGCATCTACCTGTGGCACTATCCCCTGCTGTTGCTTATGAACCCGGTCGCCAACATCAACGATACACCGTGGTGGCAGTACATTTTGCAGGTGCTGTTGGTGGTCGCCGTGGCCGAATGCTCATATCGCTTTATCGAGACGCCGTTTAGAAAGGGCGCCTTTGGGCGCACCGTATCCGAGTTCCGCGACGGCACCGCCACGCCCGCCAACTGGGTGCGCGCGCACGTCCCTGCCTGCGCAGCCTGCGCTGTCGTGTTGGTCGTTGCACTGGGCGGCCTGATCTTTGTGCCCGAGACGTCTGCGCTGAGCGGCGAGGGCGCCGAAGTTCTGAACAAGGAAGCCAAGAACGCCGCACCCACCGACCAGCAGGCGGCCGACGACACCGACAAGGACAACGACGGCTTCCCCGACGGCTCCTACGACCTGTTGATGATCGGTGACTCCGTGTCGCTGCGCGCCGTTGATTCCTTTGACGGCGTGTTCCCGCACAGCCATATCGATGCCGAAAAGGGCCGCCAGTTCGATGCGGGCCGTGCGACATTTGAGGGCTATCTTCAACAGAACCTTGCCGGCAAGATCGTGGTCTTTGCGCTGGGCACCAACGGCTTGGTAACCGACGGCCAAATCGACGCCATCATGGCCGATGCAGGAGATAAGCGTATTGTGGTGTTTGTGAACACGCGCAGCCCGCAGCCGTGGGTTGGCTCTACCAACCAGGCCATCGCCAGCGCCGCTACGCGCTACAAGAACGTACGCGTTATCGACTGGTACGGATACAGTGCCAACCGCAACGACCTGTTCGATGGCGATGGCACGCATCTATCGACCGCTGGCGTGACTGAGTACCTCAACTTGATCCACGATGCCGTCAAGAAGGACCTGCCCGTACACCCCGAGGATCACGTCAACGATCCGCAGCCGGCAGCCGTCAAGTCTGCCACCGACGCACTCGTCAATGCGCTCGCTCTCAAGCCGCACAAGCTGGGCACCGACAAGTAACCTGCAGCGCAAACTTCCCACATCCGGAGGGGGTGTCTGCCACGGCAGACACCCCCTCCGGCAGTTAGGGACACTCCTGGCGCAGCCAATGAAGACCTCTACGGATGAATTCCAGGCCGCTCCGTCGCTCCAGACATCGTTTCCGCGCCTCGCGCCTGCCCCAAACAATCAAAACAAGCCCTTTTCGCCGCACCCTCAAAGGTCTGTGGGCAAAAAAGGGCAAATATGAGTACTGTTACCATTTTAGTAGCAGGCAAAACCACCCAAAATGACGTCCGAGCGACCCCTACAACCCCCTAAAGCAGCCAACCTGACTGGTTTAAGGCGTATTACAGCCAATTTTAATGAACATACTATAGGTTATGTTTATTATCCTCTTGGATGTAAATGCTATTCACTTAGCAACAGTACTCATATTTGGCATTTTTTGCCCACTGCCATATAGCTAACACCCTATAGCAGACAAAAACAGGCCGCAGCCCATCGCTGCGGCCTGTTCGGAAGCAAAAGAGGCGCTAAGCGCTGTAGCCCATCGCCTGCAGGACAAACATGACAACCGTGAGCACCGTAATCACGCCGATAGTCGCCCAAGTGAGCACGTTCCACACGCGGCCGTTGCGGTTGGCGCCCATAATGTGACGGTCGGCGGCGATAACCACCTGGAACACCAGAACCACGGGCAGTAGCACGCCATTGATGACCTGCGAGGTCATCATAATCTGGAACAGATCGACGCCGGGCATAAGCACCAGCACGGCAGAGATACCGATGATGGCCGTAATGATGCCGCGGTAAACCGGGGCCTCGTCCCAGCTGCGGTCGGCACCGCGCTCCCAGCCAAATGCCTCGCAGATAGCGCTCGACGTAACGCCCGGCAGCACGCAGGCGGCCAAGAAGCTCGCCGCGACCAGGCCCGAGGCAAACAGTACCGTGGACCACTGACCCGCAATAGGCTCCAGCGCGCGGGCAGCATCGGCGGCATCGCTAATCTGAATACCCGCCGGGAACAGCACCGTACCGGTCGTGATGATAATGAAGCCCGCAATGATATCAGCAGCGATCGAGCCGCTCACGGTATCAATACGCTGCAGCACGATGTCGTCCTCGCCCGCGTTCTTATCGACCACGTTGTTCTGCGCCAAGAAAATCATCCACGGCGCGATGGTGGTACCGATCGTTGCGACCACGAGCGACACGTAGCTGGGGTCATTTTGAATGTTAGGCACGACCAGGTCGACCGCGACCTCACCCCAGTTGGGGCCAGCCATAAACGCGGCGACAATATAGGTCACGAAGACGCAGCTTACCAGCAGCAAAATCTTCTCGATGCGCTGGAAACTACCCGACATGGTAAGCATCCACACCAGCAGCGCCACCAACGGCACCGAGATGCTCGCCGGCACGCCAAAGAGAGCAAGGCCGCTGGCGATACCCGCAAACTCCGAAATGGTCACAGCCGTGTTGGCGATCAACAGCGCCGCCATAGCAAGTACACTCTTGCGCACGCCAAAGCGCTCGCGGATGAGCGATGCCAGGCCCTTGCCCGTGACGCAGCCGCAGCGCGCCGCGGTCTCCTGCGTCACGATAAGCAGCACGGTCATGACGGAAAGCATCCAGAGCATCTTATAACCATAGCTGGCGCCCGCGCTGGAATACGTGGCGATGCCGCCAGCGTCATTGCCCGAAAGCGCCGCCAGAAGACCGGGGCCCATGGCGCCAAAGATGGCCGCGATGGTCAGCTTTTGCTTGGTGCTCGCCTTTTGCTTCGTGTTTTGCACGCGACCACCTACCCCATGACCAACATGGTGAGCAGCACCGCGGCGATGCAGTACGCTACGCACGAGATCATGACGGCAATAACGTTCATGGCGGTGCCCGACGTGTTGAGGTCATGCTCGTCACGCCAGAACAGCACCATCAGGTAAATCACGGCACTCATGTTGCCAACCAGGCAAATGATAGCAGCGATATTAAAACACCCGGTAAAGAGTTGCTCCTCAAACATGGACGCATCGGGGAATGCAGCAGTGCGCACCAGCTGCGCGCACAGGTAAGTAACAAGCGAAAGGATCAGGCCCATACCCGTGCTCTGGAAGAAGAATCCCAGGTACGGTTTGGGCTCGTCGTCGTGACCGTCGTACTCGAGGAAGTAGTTCTTGACGAACGACACCATGCGCGAGGCCGCCAGCAGCACGAGCGGCATGGCGCACATGGGGAACACCACCAGATGCGCGGAGCCCAGTGCCGTCCCCAGCACCGTCGCCATAATGCACGAGGCGATGCCCCACACGACGACCCAGTACTGACGATGCACGAACCAGCTGAGCACGTTCGTCGAGTCGTCCGACGCGCTATCGCCCGAGCCGACACCGGCGATCTGCAGGTCCTCCTGATGCTCCTCGGCGATAACGTCCATGGCGTCGTCGAAGGTCACGATACCCAGGATATGACGGTTCTCGTCGCAGACAGGGATGGCAACCAGGTCGTACTTGGTCATCTCGTCCGTCACGTCTTCCTGGTCCTCGTCGGGCGACACGTAGACCAGGTCGCGATAGGCGAGCTGGCCCAGCGTGGCATCGCGGTCGGCCACGATCAACGTGCGCAGCGAGAGCACGCCGGTGAGCATGCCGCTCGGATCCTCGGTATAGACGTAATAGACACTCTCGAAGTCCTCATCGAGTTTGCGAATCGCCTCGATGGCATCGCCGACCGTCGCCGTGGCGGGCAGCGAGACAAACTCCGAGGTCATGATGCGGCCGGCGGTGTTGTCCTCATAGCCCAGCAGGTTACGAATCGCCTTCTCCTCCTTGACGCCCATCAGGCGCAGGAGCTTCTCGGCCTTCTCATAATCGAGCTCGTCGATCAGGTCGGCAGCGTCGTCCGGG
>CABUVB010000038.1 GCA_902494815.1 uncultured Collinsella sp.
GCCAGCAGCGGCACCTTGTTGCCCTGGCCAAACGGCTCAAGACGGGAAATCTGCTCTATAGTCTCGATATTCAGCTCGGAAAGGTCGACCGTGGCGGCAACCTCGTCGATGTCTTCAAAGTCCTCGGCGGGAATCTCCGATAGCACGGCGGAAAGGCGACGATGGAATTCATCGAGCTTGGATGCCTCGATGGTCACACCCACCGCACCGGCATGTCCGCCGCGACGAATCAGCAGGTCGGAACAGCGCTCGACGGCGTCAAACAGGTTAACTTTGCCCACCGAGCGACCAGAGCCGCGCGCGATACCGTCCTCGATCGAGAACAGCAGCGCCGGCACGTGATAGCGGTTGGTCAGACGGCTTGCCACGATGCCCTTGACACCCTCGTGCCAGCCCTCGCCACCCACGACAATCGCGCGTCCGCCGTCATAGGTCTCCTCGACCTTTGCCATGGCATCGCACGTGAGCTCCGCCTCGATCTCACGGCGCTGGCGGTTGATTTCCTCGAGCTCAGCCGCCAGCGCGCTTGCTTCGATGGGATTGCGGGCAAGCAGCAGGTCGAGCGCCAGCTTGGGATCGGCCATGCGACCGGCAGCGTTTAAGCGGGGAATGAGCGAGAATGACAGGCCATCCGCCGTAATGCTCGAAAGGTCCGCCTTGGCGAGCGCGGCAAGCGCGATATAGCCGGGGCGAGCGGTTACGCGCATCTGCTGGATGCCCTCGGCAACCAGCGCGCGGTTCTCGGGCGTGAGCGGCATCATGTCGGACACGGTGCCCAGCGCCGCGACCTCGATTAGCGAACGCCAATACGACGGCTTGCCCAGGCGCTCACCCAGGACTTGCACCAGCTTGAGCGCCACACCAGCACCGGCAAGTTCGCGCGAGGGGCCCTCGTCTTCGAGCTTGGGGTCGGTCAGGGGCACACCCTGCGGCACCTGGTCGGAGGGCTCGTGATGGTCCGTGACCACCAAATCGATCCCCAGGCTCTCCAGATAGGAAACCTCTTCCTTGGCGGCAATGCCGTTATCGACGGTCACGATCAGCTGGGGGCGAGCGAGCTCGTTAACGCGGTCGAGTGCCGCGCGCGAAAGACCGTAGCCCTCATCAAAGCGATGCGGAATAAACGGCGTGACATCGGCGCCAAACGTGCGCAGCGCCTCGGTCAACAGGCAGGTCGACGTAATACCGTCAACGTCAAAATCGCCAAAGACTGCAATGTGCTCGTGGTTGCGAATAGCACGCTCGACGCGGTCGGCAACGACTGACATGCCCGGAATAATGAGTGGGTCGGCCCAGTCGCGATCGAGCGAAGGCGTCAAAAACAATTGGCCCTCTTTGATGGAGCCAATGCCGTGCGCGACCATAATGCGCGCCACCAGCCCGGGAATGCCCAGACCAGCCGAAAGCTCCTTTTCGAGCTCGGGGTTTTGCTGAGCGACCGCCCAGCGATTCGTCGTCTTAAGCGATGACATAGGCACCCACCCCTGATAGGGGCAGGTCGCCGCGATACCTCTCACGGTTCATAGCGATGAGTCCTCTGTGTATGCCCGCTTCGGCAGGCAGATCTGTTGAACGGATTTATTATACCGTGCAGCGCGGACGCAAAACGCCGCGGTGCGCCGCGGTTTCGGCAAACGATGGCGGTAATAGCCTCGAAATAATCGAGCGTTTCAGCCGCACAGACACATACGAGCGTCTAGCATATCCATACAAACGAGTTCGCGGATAAAGGGAGTCACGGGGCATATGAAGCAATGGGCTGGACTGGGAAAGTTCCTCGCGGGGCATATGCAGGTCATCGTTCCGGTTTGCGTGGCGCTCGGCGTGCTCTTTCCCCATCAGATCGGCGTACTCAAGCCCATCGTTCCCGCCCTCTTCGCCTTTATGACGTTCCAAGGTGCGCTCAGCAACACCTTCCACCAGGTAGCCGAGGTGTTCCGCCGTCCGCTGCACCTGATTTTGGCGCTGCTCGTCTCGGCGGTGCTCATTCCCATAGCAGCCTATGCCATGGGATCGCTGTTCTTTGGCTCCAATCCCAACCTTGTCTGCGGCATCGTGCTCGAGTACAGCGTGCCCGTGGCCGTCACCGCTTTTATGTGGATCAGCATGTTCGGCGGCAACGGCCCGCTCGCGCTCACCATTATCCTGACGTCCTCGGTTATCTCGCCTGTGACGATTCCGCTCACGCTGAAGCTCTTGCTGGGTGCCACCGTCTCGATCGATGTGCCGAGCATGATGCAGGACATGGCCTTTATGATCGCCATCCCCGCCGTGCTCGGCATCATGATCAACGAGCTCACGCGTGGATGGGGACACGAGAAGCTCTCCCCCGCGCTCTCGCCCGCCTGCAAGTTCATGATGATGGGCGTTATCACGTCTAACTCCACCGCCATGAGCGAGTACGTGCTGCACATGAACGCGGTGCGCCTGGAAGTCGCCCTTTTTATTTTGGTCTTCGCCATCAGCGGCTTTGTCGTCGGCATTCTGGTCGCCCGCGCGCTGCATCTGCCATATAGCGAGACGACTACCATGTGCTTTACCTGCGGCATGCGTAACATCTCTTCGGGCGCCGTCATCGCCACGCAGTACTTTCCGGGCGAAGTCGTGTTTCCCGTCATGTGCGGAACGCTGTTTCAGCAGGTACTCGCTTCGCTTATCGGGCATCTCTTTGAGCGTCTGACCGGCGAGGAGCGCGCCGCCCAGCGCAAGCGGGTCGAGGCCGGCCGCGACGCCATGGCACGCTAGGCCGTCCGCATTACGCGGGTGTCAGTCTTGCTATACGAGCGTTTCCAGATGCGCACGCAGGCGCTCAGCATCGATATCGAGCGTGGTCTCAGCATTGACCTGGGCCAGACGATAGCCCACAAAGTAGGGCGATACCACCCAACGTGGCAGCGCCTTGGCAATGGTCCGGCCGTCTATGTGGTAGAAGAACAAGTTGTACGACTCCGCGCGACCACCGTGGTGCTCGTTCAGGATATAGCGCAGAGCTACCTGGATCGCATCGGCGAAGAGATCCGCCTCGGCTTGGTCTCTTGTGTCATCGCTAGCGGCGATTCCTTGCGGGGCTGAAACGTTGATCTCAAAGAACCCCATGATCGGTTCGGTTGAGATGTTGACCGCGATTCTCCCCTGTTGCCAGACATTGATGCCTTCGAAATTGGCAGAAGCCAGCGAAGCATAGCCGTCTTCCTGCTCCAAACCCACAATCTGCATGTGCGGATGAACGAGACTACCGCCCGAGAGCGGGCCCTTGTTCTTGTACATGAGCACGCTTCGATACTGCTGTGAATCGATCATCTGCTGCCAGCAACCCAGGGCAAACCGCATCACATGGTGGAGTTCATCCGGCTCATAGGTCACCAGGTCGGCATCGTGATCGGCCGACTCGATCAGCACGGTTTGACGGGTGGCGCGCAGGGTCTTGAACTTATTCTCGAGCCAAATGCAATCGCCACCACGGCGAATGATGTCGGTGAGCCCTTCTGTATCGCAAAAGGGGCACGTGGTGCCGGGGCGGCGGTTGTCGTCGGGCTTACCGTTCGCCTGCTGAACGTCAAATACCAGCGCCACGGGTTATACCTCCAGCGGCACGATCTTGGTGCCATGGAGCTCGGAGACGCCCAGTGCCGCCGCCACGGTATCGCGGTTGGCCGTAGAAATGCCGCCGCCGGGAAGGATGGTCAGGCGGTCTCCCGCACACTCGATAAGACGCGACAGATGCTCCAGGTTGTCCTCGATCGGCGTACCGGCAGCGCCACCATGCGTCAGGATGCGTGTGATGCCGCAGTCGGCGAGTGTGTCAATCGCGTCGAGCTGAGCCTCGGGCGAGAGCTGGTCAAACGCCATGTGGAAGGTGATGTCGATGGGCTCACGCTTGCATTCCTCGGTCGCGCAGCCCGCGGCCATCACGAGGGCGCCCAACGTAAGCTCGTCGAGCGCCCATCCGCCAGCGCAGGGCTTGCAGCAGCCAAAGACCAAGCCGTCAACGCCGGCGCTTACGGCAAGGCCCAGGTCCATCTCCATCATGCGCAGCTCGTCTTGGCTGTAATGAAAGTCACCGCCACGCGGGCGAATCATGCACATCACTCGCGCGTCATGCTCGTGAGCATAGCTGACTGTAGCGCTGATAACGCCGGCAGAAGGCGTGGTGCCACCAACGGCAAGGTTGTCGCACAGCTCGATGCGCTTTGCACCGGCATCGATAGCTGCCGGCACCCGCTCATAGTTCTCGGCACAAAACTCGTAAAGCATAGATAGACCCCCAAAGACAGCAGATGTTTTCCGACGGGCATTGTCACACATCCCCATGAAGTTGCGGTGGAATAGGGACTCTTTTGGCCTCTGGAGCCCGTATTCAGTCCCTATTTCACCGCAACTTAAAAAGGGGCGCTGACTGAGATAGTCAGCGCCCCTTTTGTTAGGTGGGTTAGCCTCCGAGGTAGGCTTTGCGGACGTTATCGTCGTGCAGCAGCTCTTGGCCGGTGCCGGTCATGGTGATCTTGCCGGTCTCGAGCACGTAACCACGCGTGGCGATGGAAAGCGCCATCTGCGCGTTCTGCTCGACCAGAAGCACCGTGGTGCCGGCCTTGTGCAGGTCCTCGACAATCTGGAAGATCTGCTCAATCAGGATCGGCGCCAAACCCATGGAAGGCTCGTCAAGCATGAGCAGCTTGGGGTTGCTCATAAGGGCACGGCCCATAACGAGCATCTGCTGCTCGCCGCCCGAAAGGGTGCCGGCGACCTGGCGACGACGTTCCTTCAGGCGTGGGAACTGCTCGTAGACACGCTCGAGGCCCGGAGCAACCGTGGACTTGGGCTGTGTATAGGCGCCCATCTCCAGGTTCACCTCGACCGTCATCTGCAAAAAGGCGCGACGGCCCTCGGGCACCTGGGCCAGGCCCTTGCCCACCAGTTTATCGGCAGGCGTATGGGCAATGTCCTCGCCCATAAACTTGATGGAACCGGTCTTGGAACGCAGCAGGCCCGAGACAGTTTTAAGCGTCGTGGACTTACCGGCGCCGTTGGCACCGATCAGAGCCACGATCTCGCCCTCGTTAACGTTAAAGGAGATGTCCTTGATGGCGTGGATGGCACCGTACCAGACGTTGATGTTGTAGACGGAAAGCATCGGCTCTGCCATTTAGTTCTCCCCCTTATCTTGCTTACCCAGATACGCCTCGATAACGGCGTCGTTGTTCTGGATTTCCTCTGCCGTGCCCTTGGCGATGACCTTGCCAAAGTTAAGCACGCAGATGCCCTCGCAGATGTTCATAACGAGCGACATGTCGTGCTCAATAAGCATGATGGCGATACCAAAGGTGTCGCGGATCTTCACGATGTTCGCCATGAGCTCTGCGGTCTCGGACGGATTCATGCCGGCGGCAGGCTCATCGAGCAGCAGCAGCTTGGGGTTGGTGGCAAGCGCGCGGACGATCTCCAGACGACGCTGAGCGCCGTAAGGCAGCGAGCCGGCCTGTTCATTTGCCAGGTGCTCCATATCAAAGATGGACAGCAGCTCCATGGCGCGCTCGTGAGCGGCCTTCTCGTGCTTCCAGTACGTCGGCAGGCGTAGCACGCCCTCAAAACCGGAGTAGCGCTCCTGGTTGTGCAGACCGACCTTGACGTTGTCCTCCACCGTCATGGTGTTGAACAGGCGAATGTTCTGGAAGGTACGGGCAATACCCATGCGGTTGACCTGGTAGACCGACTTGCCCGAAGTGTCCTCACCGTCGAGCAGGATGGTGCCGTGCGTAGGCTGGTACACCTTGGTGAGCAGGTTGAAGACCGTGGTCTTACCGGCACCGTTGGGTCCGATCAGACCGGCGATCTCAGTCTTTCCGATGGTTAGGCTAAAGTCGTCGACTGCCTTAAGGCCGCCGAATTCAATGCCCAGGTGGATGCACTCGAGCGCCGGACGCTCGCCCAGGTCGCGGTCGGGAACGATGGCGCCAGAAGGATACGGGACCATCTTGCCCTTGTTGAACTCAAATTTACTGGGCATCGGCTGCCACCTCCTTCTTGGAAGCAAAGCGATCCTTAATGCGTGCGAAGAACGCCTTGAGCTGCGGGTTGTTGGTAAAGATCATGACCAGGATCAGCACGATAGCGTAGATGAGCATGCGGTAGTCCGAGAACTGACGGAGCAGCTCGGGAAGCACCGTGAGCAACGCCGCCGCGATGACGGAGCCGCGCATATTGCCCAGACCGCCCAGGACCACGAACACCAGGATGAGGATGGACGTATTGAAGTCGAACTTGGTAGCGGAAAGCTGCGAGAAGTTACCGCCGAACAGGGCTCCGGCAGCACCGGCGAGGGCAGCGGAAACCACGAAGGCGATCATGCGGTACTGGGTGACGGAAATACCCACGGACTCGGCTGCAATCTTGTTGTCGCGCACGGCCATGATGGCACGGCCGGTACGGCTGCGAACCAGGTTGAGCACGATCACGAGCGCGACCATGACCAGGATGGCGCCGGCAAGGAAGGTCGAGTACGTCGACACGCCCGAGGCGCCTTGGGCGCCCTTGATGATGGCGGTGCCGTCCTCGAGCAGGTGCAGGTCGTTAATCGTGGAGTTGCCTGTGATGTTAAAGATCACGTGCAGGCCGCGGGAGTCGACGCCCACAATGAGGCAGGTGACGATCTCTTTGATGATCTCGCCAAAAGCCAGGGTCACGATGGCCAGATAGTCGCCGCTCAGGCGCAGGACCGGGATACCGATCAAGAAGCCCAAGATGGCAGCGGCGATAGCGCCGACCACGATGCTGATGATAAGGCGCACCGGATCGGACGGAACGGCGCTCTCAAGGGCGACCGCGGTGACGATGCCCGTGTAGGCACCGACGCTCATAAAGCCCGCGTGGCCCAGCGACAGGTCGCCCGCGATGCCGACGACGAGGTTAAGGGAGATGGCCATGACGATATAGGCCGTGATGGGAACCAGCTGACCGGCAATCATACGCGGGATCATGTGATTGGACTGCATAAAGAACACGATGGCGAAGGCCACGATGCACATGGCATACGTAACAAAGTCGTGACGCGTCTGCTTGTCTTTAAGAAACTTCATAACGCTCACCTACACCTTCTCGGGGACGTACTTGCCCAAGAGGCCGGCAGGCTTGACGAGCAGGACGATGATCAAAACACCAAAGACGATGGAGTTGGCAAGGCTCGTGGAAATGTAGGCCTGCGCCATCGCCTCGATGATGCCGATGAGAATGCCACCGACAAAGGCACCGGGGATGGAGCCGATGCCGCCGAAAACAGCGGCGTCGAAGGCCTTGATGCCAGGCATGGCACCCGTCGTGGGCTGCAGCACCGGCGAGTAGGAGCACAGCAGCACGCCAGCGATGGCGGCAAGGGCAGAGCCGATGGCAAACGTCATCGAAATAGTGCAGTTGACGTTGATGCCCATGAGCTGAGCGGCGGCTTTGTCCTCGGACACGGCGCGCATGGCTTTGCCCATCTTGGTCTTACCTGTAAAGAACATCAGGCCGGCCATGATAACCAGGCAGGCGACGATGGTGACGAGCGAGACGGCGCTTACGTTGAACTTGGCCAAGAACTCCGGCACCTGGAAGGTGACGAGCGAAGTGAAGTTCTTGGGCGTGGCGCCCCACAGAAGCTGCGCGGCGTTCTGCAGGAAGTAAGACACGCCGATGGCCGTGATCAGAACGGCCAGCGGGCCTGCTTGGCGCAGCGGCTTATAGGCCAGACCCTCGATGAGAACACCGAGAACGGTACAGACCACACAAGAGAGAACTACAGATGCCCAGCCCGGGAGGCCGAGATACGACGTGGCGCAGAACGAGACATAGGCACCGACCATGATGACATCGCCGTGAGCGAAGTTGAGCATCTTGGCGATACCGTAGACCATGGTGTAGCCCAACGCGATGATGGCGTAGACGCTGCCCATGGACAGGCCGTTGACCAGGTATTGGATAAAGACCGTCATGTTCCACATCCCCCTTTCGAATAGGTTTCCAGTTAATGTATGAAACAGGGACGTTACACTGTCCCTAGATACCAAGCAAGCAGGGAAGGCCAAAACCTCCCCTGCTTGGGATCAAAACCGCTCTATGTAAGGCGGCCAATTAGGCCTGTACGTACTTGCCGTCGGTGATGACGTACGCCGTGGGCTCCTTCTGGACCTGGCCCTTATCGTTCCAGGTGAGCTTGCCGGTCAGACCGTCAACGGTAATCTTGAGCATAGCCTTGGACAGCTTCTCGGCGGCCTCGGTCGGGTCGGCGTCGACACCAAGACCGGCCTCCTTGACGGCCTCGGCCACCGCGTGCACGCCGTCGTAGGCGTCGGCGGCAAACTGGTCGGGGGTATCGCCGTACTTATCCTTGTAAGCGTTAACGAAGTCGGCGTTCTTCTCGTCGTCGGCGGAGAACGGGGTCATGAGCAGCAGACCCTCGGCAAGAGAGGTATCGAAGCCCTCAACGCCCAGGATGCCGTCCATGCCGTCGCAGCCCATCATCTTGACGTCGTAGCCCATGTCCTTGGCGTTCTTGAGCAGGACGGACGCCGGCGTGTAGTAGATCGGCGCAAAGATCATGGTGGCGCCGGCCTGCTTGGCCTTGGTCAGCTGGTTGGTAAAGCTCGTGGCGGAGTCGTCCTTAAAGGTCTCCTCGTCAACAATCTCGAGCTTGGACTCAGCGGCCTGGGCCTTAAAGGAATCTGCGATGCCCGAAGAATAGGCGTCGCCGGAGTTATAGAACAGCACGAACTTCTCGTCCGCATACTTCTGCGCCAGGAACTTGGCAGCGTTGACACCCTGGTTGGGGTCGGTGAAGCAAACCTGGAAGACGCAATCCTTGCCGTCGGTGACGTCCTCAGAGGACGCGGACGGGGTGATCATGAACGTCTTGGGGTCGTTACCGCACTCTGCGGCAACGGCAACCGACGCACCCGTGGTGGTCGGGCCGACGAGGGCCTGCATGCCCCAGTCGAGCAGGGTGTTGAAGGCGTTGACGGCCTTCTCGCCATCGGCCTGGTCGTCCTCGGCCTTGCTGGCAAGCGGCAGCTCCTTGGTCGAGAAATCCTTGCAGCCAAGCTCGACACCCTGGGTAACGGACTTGCCGTAGGACGCGTTGGCGCCGGTCAGCGGGCCGATGGTGCCGATCTTAAACGAAGCGTCGCTCGAAGCGGAACCGCTGTCGCCGCCGTTGGAGGAGCAGCCAGCTAGAATGGACATCGCCCCCAGACCTGCTGCGCTCGCGATAACGCTCCTGCGATTCATAACAGGGTTCAATGACTTACCGGTGAGGCTCGACATGCGGCTCTCCTCTCAAATCTCGTCGGGTTTCGGTAACCCGACAGGCCATCCTTCGCCGTGTTCGGCGTTCGCAAAATAGTAGACGCTTTAGTTGAGAAAAGTGGCGATTATTTCAACTTTTCTTTTGTTTTGTCCATTTATCCATAATTATGCGTATTTCTATCAGTTTATGCAGTTTAGCCACTTTATTGTGTGAAAGTAATATTTCCATTCTGTTACAAGCGCCCCTGCCCTGATTAAAACTGCCTCACCGGTCGCGTTTTGTACGCACCTAGGCGGCGATGTACTTGCCGTCCTGAATCACATAGGCCGTGGCGGGCTTTTCAACCTGGCCCTTGTCGTTCCACGTCAGCTCGCCCGTCAGGCCCTCAATCTTGATCTTGCGCATGGCCTTGGCAAGATCACCGGCAATATCGGCGCCGTCGGCCGTAATGTCGATGTCCGCCTTATCGATTGCCTCGACAATCGCGTGAACGCAATCGTAGGCATCGGCGGCAAACTGGTTGGGTGTCTCGTTGTAGGCGTTCTTATATGCCTTGACGAAGTCGGCGTTCTTCTCATCGTCGGCAGAGAACGGGGTCATGAGCAGCACGCCCTCGGCAAGAGAGGTATCGAAGCCCTCAACGGAAAGCAGGCCGTCCATGCCGTCGGTGCCCATGAGGGTCATGTCGTAGCCCATGTCCTTGGCGTTCTTGAGCAAAACGGACGCCGGCGTGTAATAGATCGGGGCAAAGATAAGCGTGGCACCGGCCTCCTTGGCCTTGGTGAGCTGGTTGGTAAAGCTCGTGGAAGAGTCGTCCTTAAAGGTCTCGGTATCGACGATGTCGAGCTTGGACGCCTTGGCCTGCTCGGCAAAAGCGTCGGCAACGCCCGAGCTATACGTATCGCCGGAGTTGTAGAACAGGGCGATCTTGGCGTCCGCGTACTTCTCGGCCAAGAACTTCGCGGCGCTGGCGCCCATGGTGGGATCGGTGAAGCAAACCTGAAAGACCGTGGTCTTATCCTTGGTGACGTCAAGCGACGAGGCCGAGGGCGTGACCATGAGCATATCGTCGGCAATCTCGCCCGAGACGGCGACGGCAGCACCAGTCGTGACGGGGCCGACGAGAGCCTGCATGCCCCAGTCGCACAGGGTATTGAAGGCGTTGATGGCCTTCTCTCCGTCGGCGACATCGTCCTCGGACTTAAGCGAAAGCTTGATGTCCTTGGTCGAGAAATCCTTGGCGGCGAGCTTGGCACCCTTCTCGGCCGAAACGCCATAGGTTGCCGCGGCGCCGGTCAGAGGGCCGATGACACCGATCTTGAAGGTCTTGCCGTCATCGGCGGAGCCGCCGTCCGAGCCACCCGACGAGCAACCAGCGAGTGCGGCGGTGCTGCCGAGCGCCGCGGCACCGGCGAGAAAGTTCCTACGGCTGAGCGTGCTGTTGATGTTGAACATGGTGTCCCCCTTTTTCGCTGGCCGCAGTGCGGCCGTCTTGCGGTACGGGGCAAACCTTATGGCGCAAACGTTGACAGTTTGTTACGGAATTCCGTTTGTAGCGAGCATGTTTCCAATGTTTCCGCAGCGTTTCGGGGGTGCCGCTTTGTGCGACTCCTGTTGCCTGGCGAGCACGCGCCCTCGGTTCACGCTAGAATGCACTCAACCTTTAAGCGGTTAATCCATCCATAAGATGCACGAAGGAGCTATCTATGAGCGAACCCCTGCGCACCGTGAACGTCGGTCTGATCGGTCTGGGAACCGTCGGCGGCGGCGTGGCCCGTCTGATCAAGAGCCACCACGATGAGTACCTGGCAGCCTACGGCATCGACCTTAAGCTGACCCGCGCCTGCGCGCTTGCCTGGGAGCAGGCCGATGCAGCCGGTATTGAGCGCGAGGCCTTTACGAGTGACTGGCACGACGTCGTCACCGACCCCGCCGTCGATATCGTCGTCGAGCTCATCGGCGGCGAGCATCCCGCAACCGAAATCTTCACCACCGCCTTCGAGAACGGCAAGCACGTCGTCTCTGCCAACAAGGCCCTGCTGGGCCGTCATGTCGAGACGCTCGCCGAGAAGGCGCGCGCATGTGGCGTGCAGATTAAGTGCGAGGCCAGCTGCGGCGGCGGCATCCCCATCGTAAGCACGCTCGAGCACGACTTGGTGGGCAACAAGATCCTGACCATCGCCGGCATTCTCAACGGTACCACCAACTATATCCTGTCGCGCATGGACGCCGAGGGCGCCGATTACGCCGATGTGCTTGCCGACGCGCAGGCCAAGGGCTATGCCGAGGCCGACCCGTCCGCCGACGTCGACGGCTTCGACGCCGCCAGCAAGACGGCGATCCTCGCCTCCATCGGCTTTGGCACCCGCGTGACCACCGATGATGTGTACCAGCAGGGTATCCGTACCATCGGCGCCGAGGACATCGCCCAGGCCCGCGAGCTCGGCTACACCATCAAGCTGCTGGGCATCGCACGCAACACCGACGCCGGCGTCGACGTCCGCGTGCATCCCACGCTCATCCCGGCAGACCATATGCTCGCCAAGGTCAACGGCGCCATGAACGCCGTCTACGTGGTAGGCGACGCCGTGGGCGAGACCATGTTCTACGGTGCCGGCGCAGGCTCCTTCCCCACCGCGAGCGCCGTCGTGGGCGACATCCTGTCGCTCTCCGAGCAGATCAGCCGCGGCGTGGCTCCGCTGCCCGAGATTGAGCCCTATGGCCACAACCTCGCCTTTAAGCCCATGGACGAGCTCCAGACTAAGTACTATGTGCGCTTGAAGGTCGCCGACCGCGTGGGCGCCCTGTCCGAGACGGTCGACATCTTTGCCAAGCACAACATCTCGATCTCGCTCATCAACCAGGTCGAGGACGGCAAGTCGGGCGTCAGCGATGCCTGCTCGGTCATCTTCCTGACGCA
>CABUVB010000039.1 GCA_902494815.1 uncultured Collinsella sp.
CGGTCTTGCCACGACGGCCATCATCACCATCATGCCGCTGGCCTTCGCGACCATGATCGAGCATATCGGCGATATCTCTGCTATCGGTTCGACTTGCGAGCGCAACTACATTGCCGATCCCGGTCTGCATCGCACGCTGCTCGGCGACGGCCTTGCCACGATTCTGGCTTCGCTCTTTGGCGCTCCGGCCAACACTACGTATGGTGAGAACACCGGCGTGCTCGCCCTGACGCGCGTGTTCGACCCGCGCGTAATTCGAATTGCCGCGTGTTGCGCCATCGTGCTTTCGTTCTGCCCCAAGTTCGCGGCTGTCATTGCGGCCATGCCGGCGTGTGTGATCGGCGGTGTGTCGCTCGTGCTCTACGGCATGATCAGCGCTGTGGGCGTCCGCAACCTCATCGAGAACCAGGTCGATTTCCAGAACAACCGCAACGTGCTGGTTGCCGCGCTGGTGCTCGTGCTTTCGCTCGGCATCGCGTACAGCACCGCCGGCGCCATCGTGTTGGAGCTGGGCGGCGTGACCATTTCGCTGTCCGGCATTGCCGTGGGCTCACTGGTGGGCATTGTGCTCAACGCCATCCTGCCGGGTAACGACTTTGAGTTTGATGTCTCCGAGCTTGAGGAGGCTGCTGAGTAGCAGCTGCGTTCAGCTAAAACAAGATATGGTGCCCATGCGTATATGCGTGTGGGCACCATTTTTAATGTGTCAGTATCCAGTGGATGCCGCGGGCCATGCGTAAGTCGGTTTGGGCAAAGTGATTGCCGGGGTTGAGCTCCAGCGTTGTTGGAATGCCGCGCTCGACGAGCAACGCTTCCATCGCGCGTGTGTCGTCGAGTACATGCCGCATCATGCGGTTGGGCGTCTTGGTTTCCTTTTTGCCGAGTGACAGGTAGACGGCTTGCGGGCTGCCGGCAAAAGGGGCCGTGCTGGCACGGTCGACAAAGTCGGGAAACCATAGCGACCCCGATGCGCTCGCGGCGCGGTCAAAGGCGTCGGTTTGCCAGAGGGACCAGAGTGCGAAGAGGCCCGCGAGCGAGTAACCGGCAATGCCGCGCCGGGTGGGCGGCTGAGGAAGCGACGACTCGACCTGGGGGATTATCTGATTCAGCAGCTCATCAAGAAAATCGGCAGCTTGGCCGCCGAAAGGCTCGGCATCGCGTACGGTCCCGTCGCATGCCCAGGGGCTCAGCTCGCGATTCCAATCGAGCCCGCCAATGGTGACGAGGGCGAATGGCGGACAGTCGAGCTCTCGGCAACACTTATAAACCTCGCTGCCGTCGCCCACGACCACAGGAAGGTAGATGACAGGCGCGCTTTCCGTATGATTCGAATAAACGGTTATCTGCTTTTGATGCGCTTCCATGACGGGCTTCTCTCAGTGTTGTGATATCGGCAGCCCCAATTGTCGCACGCCAGCGTATGCCGGTTGGGCTAGACCAAAGACAATCTCGTGCATCCCCTGCGGACGCATATGGAAAACGCCACCGCCGGAGGGGAGCTCGGCGGTGGCGTTGTTAAACGGTGCTGGGGCTCGGGGCCTTCGCGGAAGCTGCCATGTGCGCAGAGGCGTCTAAAAACGCTTACGGCTCGCCATGGTGCCTGCGGCGATAGCGGCTGTTCCCGCAAGGACGGTTGCCACGATGGCCGCACCCGAGGTGTCGCCGGTTGCCGCGAGCACGCCGGTAGTCTTGGCTTTCGTGGTTGAAGCCGCAACGGCCTTGGTCGGCTTTGAGCCCTCAGGCTTGGGGTTCTGCTTGGACTCCGCGGGCTTGCTTTCTGCGGGCTTGGTCTCGTCGGGCTTGGGGTCTTCCGGCTTGGCTACCTCGGGAGGTGCGATGGTCGTACTTTTGGCGACTGCTTTGATATAGAGGGAGTCGACCGTGGCGTCGCCCGTGCCGATGGCTTGGCCTGCCTCGTAGATGCCGTCACGGAGCTTGCGATAGTCAATGACCTTGCCGCCTTCGGGCGTCTGGATGGCGGCGTTCTCAATCTTGATGGTGCCGATTGTCTTGCCGTCAGCGCTCATGGCACGGGCAAAGATTGCCGCTGTATCTCCTTCGGCCGTTACCTTGCTGCGGATGATCGAGATGACTGCGGGTGTGACGCCCTCGCTGGTCTGGGCGATGATGCCGATGTTCTCGCCTTGGGGTTCGCGCCTCGTCTCGCCATCTTGGTTTTCGCTGTAGGGGATGGGGCCGTCGCCGTTCTCGACATAGCGGGCTATGGCCTTGACAACGGAGTCGCTGATGTAGATGTGGCCGCCCTTCTCGTTGGGTCGATCGTTTCTGGTGGAGAATGCAGCCGAAACCTCGCCTTCCGCAAACGCGTCCACGGTGGAGCCGTTCTTGACGACGATGTCGTCCTGGTAGGTGAAGAGGGCGTTGGCGCCACCGTATCTGCCTTTACTTGCACGGACCGTCACGTTTGCATGATCGAGGGTGATGCCCTTGTGGGCATAGACGCCATATTCAACACCGTTTACGTTGAGGGAGGCGTTTGTGGCTGCGAGGCTGCCCTTGGCCTCGACGGCAGCGTCTTTCTCGGAGCTTACCTCGACCGTCCCGCCACCCTTGATGGTGAGGTTCTTGTCGGCTCCAATACCCTTGTCCTTGGTAGCCCTGGCGGTGACGGCTCCGCTGTCGTCAATCGTGATATTGCCGTTTGCCCTGATGCCATCCGATGCACCCGTGGCGTTGACGTTGCCCGAACCTTTGATAGCGAGATCACCTCCGGCATTGATGGCATCAAACCCAGTGCTCGTGGCGTTGACGGATCCGGCTCCGTCGATGTTGATATTACCCGTGGAGAGGATAGCGTCCTCAGTAGATGTCACGCTGAGCGTGCCGCCCTCGTCGCCTTGGATATTGAGCTCGGCATTCTCGTTAGTGCCATGAGAAACTTTGATGCTTTCGATCCATTCGGCAGTGACGATGTTGGTTCCCGAGTAATTCACGTTGAGCTTGCCTGCGGCCTGGATCTCGCCGCCGTTATAGTTGTTGAGCTTCAAGTCGTCGGCGCCGTCCCACGACCAGGTACCGGCCTCGTCGCTCGCCGCGGTGTTGTACTTGTTGCCGCCGACCTTGACCCATTCCGCTGCGAGCGAGACGCTCGGCATGAGCAGCGAGCTCACCGTGAGCGCGCACACGGCGCCCGAGACGATGCGGCGCGTCACGCGGCGCCAGCTGCCGTGCGCGAGTCCTATGCGACGGCGAACGTCGGGTTCGGCAACATGGGTTCCGGCGGTAGTGTCATTGCGTTTGGGGGTCGTGAACAAGGCTGCCATGGTTGCTCCCGTTCTCATAGGGCCTATACGACTAGATTCAGCGTATCTGCCGGATGTTGCCGGCGGTAGTGCCGTTTGGAGGGCAAAATGGCCAAAATGGGGGAGAAATAGGCCGCACGCCGGCGCAGGGACCGGCGCTAAAAGAAAAGCGCGGGGCCGCATGGCGACTCCGCGCTTTATTGTTCAGCTTTTGCAGCCTTGCCCTTACGCTACGAAGAAGTAGACGAGGAAGGCAAGGGCCGCGATCCACCCGTCCCGTGCGAAAAAGTGTTTACGAGCGCTTGCGGCTCACCACGGCGCCCGCGGCGATGGCGGCTGTTCCTGCAAGGGCGGCTGCCACGATGGCTGCGTTCGAGGCGTCGCCGGTTGCCGCGAGCTTGCCGGTGGTCTTGGCTCCCGTGGCTGCAACTGCAACGGTCTTGGTCGTCTTCGTGCCCTCGGACTTGGAACCCTCGGGCTTGGTCTCGCCGGGCTTCTCCTCGGGTTTGATCTCCTCGGGAGGCACGATGACCGTGCTCTTGGAGACAGCGGCGTCATAGGGGGAGTCGACCGTGGCGTCGCCCGTGCCGATGGTTTGACCCATATCGTAGACGATGCCGTCGTCGAGTGCTTCCCTGTTGCTATAGTCAATGATCTTGCCGCCTTCAGGCGTCAGGATGCTGGCGCCTTCGATCTCGATGGTGCCGATTGCCTTGCCGTCCGCGCTCGTGGCAAGAGCGAAGATTGCCGCCGTGTCTCCCTCAGCCGTGAGCTTGCTGCGGACGATCGAGATACTCGCGGGCGTGATGCCCTCGTAGGTCTGGGCGAAGATACCGATGTTCAGACCCCTAGGCTCAGGGATGACCGCGCCGCTTTGGTCGTTGCTGTAGTGATCGGGGCCATCGCCACCGGTCTCGACATAGCGGGCTATAGCCTTAACAACGGAGTCGCTGATGTAGATGTGGCCGCCAGCGACGTTTAGCGGGTGGTTTCTGGCAGAGATTGCAACCGAGAATTTGCCTTCCGCGAGTGCGTCCACGATGGAACCGTTCTTGATGTCGATGTCGCCCCCGTCAGTGATGAGGGCGATGGCCTGGCCGCCGTTCGCGCTGGTACGGACCGTCACGGTTGCGCCATCGAGTGTGATGCCCTTGTAGGCATAGACACCATATTCAACACCGCTTGCGTCAAGGGAGGCGTTCGTGACCGCGAGACTGCCCTCAGTGTCGACGGCAAGATCTCCCTCGGAGTTCGCCTTGACCTGGCTGCCGCCTGAGATGTTGATGCCGTCTTCAGCCCAAATCGCTGCTTCTTCTATAGAGCTTGCCTCTACCTTGCCGCCGCCTTTGATGATCAGGTCACTGCCCGCGGCGATGCCATAGCCTTCGCCTCCCTTAGCGATCACGGTGCCAGAGGAATCGATGGTGGTCTTGCCCTTGGATTGGATACCTTCGGTATCGCCCGTTGCATTCACGGTGCCCGAGCCCGTGATAGAGAGGTCGCCCTTTGCCTCAATTCCGTCGGCAGTAGTACTTGTGGTGTTCACGGTGCCTGGGCCAGAAATGGAGAGGTCGCCTGTGGATTTAATTCCATCGGTCTCGGCTGTCACATTGAGCTCATCCGTGCTATTCGAGCTCGTTATGTTCAACTCCGCTTTCTGGTTAGTGCCATCCTGCGCTTTGATGGCGGCTCCGGTGTAATCGGGCTCGGTTTTCACGGTGTTCTTGCCCTCGTACGCAATGTTGAGCTTGCCTGCAGCATTGATCGCACCGCCGTCATAGCCGTTGAGCTTCATATCGTCGGCGCCGTCCCATGACCAGGTGCCAGCCTCGTCACCCGCCGCGGTGCCAGCGTCATACTGGCTGCCGCCGACGTCCACCCACTCGGCCGCGAGCGAGACACTCGGCATGAGCAACGAGCTCACCGTGAGCGCGCAGGTCAGACCACAGACGATGCGGCGCGTCACGCGACGCCAGCTTCCGTGTGCGAGCAGCGTGCGACGGCGCACGTCGGGCTCGACAAAATGGGCTCCAGAGGTTTTGTCATTGCGCTTGGGGGTCGTGAACAAGGCGGCCATGGTTACTCCCATCCTCATAGGGCCTATGCGATTACGCCCAGCATATCTGCAGGATGTAGCCGGCGGTAGTGCCGTTTGGAGGGCAAAATGTCCAAAACTTGGGAAGCAAAACATCGCGCGTCTGTGCGTTGCCTGGCTTTAAAAGAAAAGCGCGGAGCCGCTCGATGCGACTCCGCGCTTTGGTGTTCTGCTTTGGCAGCTTTGCCGCTACGCTACGAAGAAGTAGACGAGGAAGGCGAGGGCTGCGATCCACATGAGCGGCTTGATCTTGGAAGCCTCGCCCTTAAAGAGCGCGACGACCACGTAGGCGATAAAGCCCAGGCCAATGCCGGCAGAGATGGAGTAGGTGAAGGGCACGCCGGCGACAATCATGAACGCCGGGAAACCCTGCGACACGTCGGACCAGTCGATCTCGGAGGCCTCACTCATCATGAGGTAGCCGACGTAGACCAGAGCACCGCAGGTGGCGGCGCTGGAAACGATGGTGACGATGGGGGAGAAGAACGCGGCGAGAATGAACAGCACGCCGGTGGTGACGGAGGTGAGGCCCGTGCGGCCACCGTCGGCGGCGCCGGAAGTGGACTCGACGAAGGTGGTGATGGAGGAGACACCCATGAAACCGCCCACAGCAGCGGCGGCGGAGTCGACGATCAGGATCTCCTTGATATTCTCGACGTTGCCGTCGTCGGTGAGGAACTCGCCCTGCTTGGCCACGGCCATCGCGGTGCCCATGGTGTCGAAGAAGTCGCTCATGAGCAGCGAGAACGAGATGACGAGGAGCGCGGGGTCGGTAAGGACCTTGACGATGGCGGGCACGCCGCCGGCGTCGGCGATGGGGCCACCGATGCTCGAGAAGTCGAGCGGGGCGATGATACCGGTCGGAGCCTGGGTCACACCTAGGGGGATACCGGCGATGACGGCGACGACGATGCCGATGAGCAGCGAGCCGGGGACGTTGCGGCAGGCGAGGGCGACCGTCACCAGGATGGAGATGATGCCGACGATGAAGGTGGGGGAGGTGATGTCGCCCAGACCGACGAGTGTACCGGCGCCAGCGGTGATAATGCCGGCATCGCACAGGCCAATCATGGCGATGAACAGGCCCAGACCCACCGAGATGGCGTGACGCAGGACAACCGGGATGGCGTCCATGATGGCCTCGCGCAGGCCACAAAGCACGAGCAGCAAGATGACGATACCCTCGAGGAAGATGACGCTCATGGCCACGTGCCAGTCACCGCCGCAGACGGTGGTGGCGATTCCAGCGATCATCGCGTTGACGCCTAAGCCCGACGCGCAGGCGAGCGGGCGGTTGGCGAAGATGCCCATGCAGATGGTCATGATGCCGGCGCCCAGGCAGGTGGCGCAGGCGAGCGCTCCCGCATCGATGCCGGCGCCCGAGAGCACCGCAGGGTTGACGGCGATGATGTAGGCCATCGCCAGGAATGTTGTCAGTCCAGCGCGAAGTTCGGTCCCGATTGTGGACTTGCGCTCACTGACGTGAAAAAGTTCGTCCATGCATACCCTTTCCTTGTTCGGCCCCGAGTTTAGGCCGATTGACACGAACTCAACTACTATATCGCCTTTGAAAGGTTGATGTTCCTCGCATGTTGATGTTCGGCGCTTTGTAGCAGACGGACGGTATTTTTCGCATGAAAATGTGTGGGTACCGTATACTTAAGCAGTTACAACGACCCCTATGGAGGAACGTATGATTAAAGAGCTCTGCCACGACGAGGCTGTTCTGTCCCAGCGTTGCGAGGTCGCGACCGTCGAGGACGAGTCGGTGGCACAGGACCTGATCGATACCATCAAGTCGCTCGACGATGCCGGCTGCCTTGCCGCTAACCAGATCGGCGTCACCAAGAAGGTCTGCGTCTACCTGGACGATGCCGGCGAGTCCCATGTGCTCTACAACCCCCGTCTGGTGTTTGGCCTGGGCGCCAGCAAGATGGAGGAGAGCTGCCTGACGCACGAGGAGGTCACCAAGTCCACGCGCTATATCAAGTGCAAGGTCGCTTATGACGTGATCGTCGACGGCAAGATGCGCGAGCGCAAGCAGGACTTCGTCGGCTTCGAGGCGCAGATGATCCAGCATATGATTGACCACTGTCTAGGAAAGTTGGTCTAAGGGGACCAAAGCATCGCACCTTGCCGCTCAATCGTCGTTCGCGTACCTTAAGTACGCGGCGCTCCTCTTTCGTGGCAATCTGCGGCACTTTGACCCCTTAGACGACCTGCGGGGTTAACTTGGTTGAGTTTATCCAGCTTGAATAGTCCGGACATGACATTGTTGTCATGTCCGGGCTTTTTTGTTTAGCGCCCCTTTGTTTGGAGACAATGAAATTAGCAAGAACGTAAAGCTAGGAGGCGCTATGTGTACGAGCATTCGATTTACCGATAATTCTGGTCACATGTATCTGGGCCGCAATCTCGACTGGAGCTTTGACTACGGCCAACAGGTTCGCGTGATGCCGCGCGGGTTTAACATTCCGTATTCGTTTATCGACGACGCGACAGCGGCACACGCGGTGATCGGTATGTGCATCGATTACAAGAACTACCCTATGTTCTTCGATTGCGGCAACGATGCGGGCCTCGCCGTGGCGGGTCTCAATTTCCCGGGTTATGCCGAGTATGCCGAGGGGCCGGTTGATGGAAAGACCAATATCGCGGCCTATGAGTTTCCCCTGTGGGTGGCAGCGACGTTCTCGACGGTCGATGAGGTCGAGGCCGCGCTGCGCGACACGGTGATTGTTGCCAAATCTGCCGGAGAGGGGCTGGGTGTGTCGCTGCTCCATTGGATTATCGGCGACAGCCAGCGTAGCATCGTGGTCGAGATGATGGCTGACGGCCTGCATGTATACGACGATCCGGTCGACACCCTTGCCAACCAGCCGACCTTCCCGTGGCACATGGAAAACCTCCGCACCTATATCACCGCCACAAGCGATTTTCCGCAGACGGCGACATGGCGTGGCGCCGAGCTCAAGCCCTATGGCGCGGGTGCCGGCATGCGCGGCATTCCGGGCGATTGCTATTCGCCGAGCCGTTTTGTAAAGGCGGCGTACCTCAATGCCAATTACCCGCAAAAGGAGAGCGAGACCGAAAACGTCGTCCGCATGTTCCGCTCGCTCGAGGGCGTGGTGATGATCGAGGGGGCGTCCAGGATGGGCGATGGCAAGTTCGAGAAGACTATCTATACCGGATGCTTTAGCGCGCGCACGGGCAATTATTACTACGCGATGTATGGGGATCCGTCGATTCGCTACGTGAGCCTGATGGATGCCGAGGGCGCAAGCCCCGATAGGCTCGTGGTTCCCGAGCCGCGTCGTTCGTAGCCGTTAGCTTTACTTCAATGCAAAGCGGCCCTGCGTCTCTCGTGAGGTGCAGGGCCGCTGTCGTTGATTTATGACGTCGCTAGAAGTTGGCGTCGTTGAGCTGGGTGCTCTCGAGTCCGTCGAGTTGCTGTTGCTCGGGTGTATCGGCGACGCTCTCGAGCAGCTCGGTGGGATCGACGTTCATGCTCTTGCCGGCCTCGTTGCCGTTGACCAGGTCGTCCGAGAAGATGTCGACTTCCATTTCCTCGGCCTCTTCGATCTGAACCTCGAGCGGCACCTGGGTGCGCACGAGCTTAACGGCCGGGCGCATGCGGGCAAACAGTGGCACGTACTCGATGATGATGGCCGAGTTCTCGAGGCCATACCAACGTGCCGGGCTTCCGCAGGCGCGGCGGACGGCGTACTTGATGGCCATGACGCGATGGTCGTTGCGGTTGATGTCCGTTTCGGGGGCAAGCATCTTGCGCAGCATGCAAAAACGGAAGTCGCCCACGTTGCCGCGTGTCTCGTAGATGGAGTAGGTGTGATGCTGCGGTGGCAACTCACCCGATGCCATCAGGTCGCCAACGATCTGGCGCAGGTAGGCGTTGATGCGCTGATTGACCTTAAAGCCCAGGTCCAAGCGCACGCGGAACAGGAAGTCTGTGCCAAAGGTCTCAACGGAATACTCGTGCGTATAGGGCTCGTCGGTAACGTGCACGTTGATGAACCAATAAGCCTTAGCGCGCTTGGGATGTTTGTCCAGGATGGAATAGAGCACGTCGCGGTCGAGTGTGAGCGGATCGGGGCTGTTGGTGAGGAATACCAGATTGTCGGCGAGCACGGGGTAGGTTTCGTCGTTGCGCAGGCGGTTGAGCTGATCGATGTACTTGGAGACGGGCAGCAGAATCGTCTGCGTGCGCTCGATGGCGGTGCCGCGACGCCACACATACATAAGGCCAAACAGCAGCGCGGCCAGGAAGATCATGACGTAGCCGCCGTCAAAGAACATGGTGAGGCACGAAGCGAAGAAGCACAGCTCAATGGCACCAAAGAGCAGGGCGAAGACGCAGGCGCCCAGCTTGTGTTTGAGAATGCCGGCGATATAGCTCGTCAAAAGCGTCGTGGTCATGAGCATGGTCACGGTAATGGCGAGGCCATAGGCGCTCTCCATGCGCTCGGAGTTTTGGAACAGCAGCACGATGAAGATGCAGCCGACCCACATGATGTTGTTGACGAGCGGAATGTAGAGCTGGCCCTTGGTGTCGCTGGGGTAGTGGATGCGCAGATGCGGCATAAGGTTGAGACGGGTTGCCTCGGATACCAGCGAGAACGAGCCGGTGATGAGCGCCTGCGAGGCGATGATGGCCGCCACGGCCGAAAGCACGATGGCAAAGGGGCGCAGGGGCTCGGGGAGCATCATATAGAACGGGTTGACGATGTCCATCGCGAGCATCTGGGGATTGGAATTGTTGGCAAGCAGCCAAGCGCCTTGACCCAGATAGTTAAGGATGAGGGCCGCCTTTACGAACGGCCAGGATGCGTAAATGTTTGCCTTTCCCACGTGACCCATGTCCGAATAGAGCGCCTCGGCGCCGGTCGTCGACAGGAAGACGAAGCCGAGCACCATGATGCCCGAGTGGTTGATGGGCGAGAACAGGAACATGATGCCGCGGATGGGGTTGAGCGCGCGCAGGATGGACAGGTTGCCGAGCATGTTGAACAGGCCGGCGCTCGCCAGGAACAGGAACCATAGCGTCATAAGCGGGCCGAACAGCTTGCCGATTGACGAAGTGCCGGCGCGTTGCATGGCAAACAGACCGCAGATAATGATGATGGTGATGATGATCACATTGGTCTGGCCGTCGCCCAAAAGCGCATGGCCCCATTCGATGGTGCGCAGACCCTCGATGGCTGTGGTGACCGTGACCGCGGGGGTGAGGATGCCGTCGGCGAGCAGCGCCGCGCCGCCGATCATGGCGGGAAGAATCAGCCAAGGCGCCACTTTGCGCACCAAGCTAAACAGGGCGAAGATGCCGCCCTCGTTATGGTTGTCGGCCTTCATGGCGATTACAACGTACTTGACCGTGGTCACGAGTGTCATGGTCCAGATGACGAGCGAAAGCGCGCCCAGAATCATGTCCTCGCTGACGGTGCCGATGCCGCCGTTGTTGGCGACGATTGATTTCATGGTGTACATGGGGCTTGTGCCGATGTCACCGTAGACGACGCCGAGCGTTACGAGCAGCATGCCAGCGGAGAGGGGAATGGCTCCATGCCCGCCTTGACTACGCTGGTCTTGGAGGCTTGCCTCCAGCTTGTTGTGTGCCACGTGGACTCCCTTGGACATCTGGCCTCTGCCACGAGCAGTAGACCTTTATGCCATCTTTATACATATAAGAGCAGTTTGGCACATCGGGGTGTTTTAGACAATAATCCCCATCTGGGGATTATTCATATACGCAGGTAGCATTTCAGAGCAGGGGCTATTAAGCACGCGCTGTCTGGGCGATGCCGGCCTTAGCGCTTGCGCGTTTGCCGGCGAGTTCGCAAAAGATCGCGCCGCCGATGATAAGCACGGCGCCCATCAGACGGACCGGTGTTATGGCTTCGCCCAAAAGGACGGCCGAGAACACGACCGCCGAAAGCGGCTCGAGGTAGCCGACGACCGCGACGGTCTGGACGGGCAGCTTAGCGACAGCACTAAAGTAGAGCAGGCAACCGATGCCGGTGTTGACGACGCCGAGCATGATGACGGCGCGCCAATCGATGCCGGCGGCAATGCTGGGGGAGAGGAACGAGGGGACACCTTGCCTGAGGAGCGTAAGGATCAACGCGGTTACAAAGGCGGCGCTCACCTGGAGCGTGGAGTTCTCGAGACCTTCGATATGTGGCGCTCCCTTGCTGGCAATGACCATCAACGCGTAGCAGAAGGCCGAGGCGATGCCGCACACGATGCCCGCGATGGGCATATTGCCGCCGAGGCCTTGGGCCGCGATGAGGAAGGCGCCGCAGGCGACGGCGATAAACCCGGCGATTTTGCCGCCGGTCAGCTTTTCGCCAAAGATGAGCGGGGAGAGCGCCATGACAATGATGGGGCCGCAGTAGTACAGCAGCGAGGATACGCCGACGCCGATCGTCTGGTAGGCGCGGAACAGAAAAATCCAGCTGGCGCCCAGC
>CABUVB010000040.1 GCA_902494815.1 uncultured Collinsella sp.
CACTCCGATCCGGTCCACAAGATCTCGATCGTCAGCCGCGGTCAGGCTCTGGGCTACACGCTGCAGCTTCCGCAGGAGGACCACTTCCTCAAGACTAAGAACGAGATGCTCGACGAGCTCGCCGTGTTCTTGGGCGGTCGCGTTGCCGAGGAGCTCATGGGCGATGACATCACGTCGGGCGCGAGCAACGACCTGGAGCGTGCGACCAAGATGGCGCGCGAGATGGTTACGCGTCTGGGCATGAGCGAGGAGCTGGGCACGCAAGTGTTTGGCGAGGCGCAGCATCAGGTGTTCCTTGGTCGCGATTACGCCGATCACCAGGATTACTCCGAGGAGACGGCACGTCGCATCGATATCGAGGTTCAGCGCATCATGCGCGAAGCCCATCGTCGTGCGGTCGAGATTTTGGATGCCCGTCGCGATCAGCTCGATCTGATGGCGAAGGTGCTGCTTGAGCGCGAGACCGTCGAAGGCGACGCCGTGAACGCCCTGCTCGACAACGAGTGGGATGCCTACCTTGAGCGCGAGGGCGATATCCTGGCGGCCAAGGAGGAGCGCAACGCCAAGGCGGCCGGCATGCCGACCAAGAAGCGTGCGCCTCGCATGAGCGAGGAGGAACTTGCGGCAGATGCCGCGGCTTTTGCGCAGGCGGCCATGCAGGAGGATGCCGAAGTGGCATCCGACGCTGACGATGACCATGCCGTCGTCGATGCCGATGCCGATGCCGACACCGACGCCGACAAATAGTCTTTGTGGCGAAAGCCTCCGCGGGGAAACCTGCGGAGGCTTTTTCTTTTGAGCGATATTGGGCCGTCTGTTGATTGGGGACAGACTTAAATGAGCGTTTTCACGCATTTAAGTCTGTCCCCAATCAACATTGCTGCGGCACTTTGCTCGGCTAAAGCGTACAATAGCGCCTATGCGAAAGGGGAACAGATGATCAACGAAACTATGTATGCTCGCGGTGCGGAAAGCTCCATCATCCGTGAGATTTTTAGCTATGGCCTTGAGCGCAAGGCACAGATCGGCGCGGAAAACGTGTTCGATTTCTCACTGGGCAACCCGAGCGTTCCGGCACCTGCCGCTGTGGCTGAGTCCATTAAGAAGGCCTTGGAGCTGCCGAGCGACCAACTGCACGGATATACGCCTGCACCGGGTCTGCCGCAGTGCCGTACCGCCGTGGCCGAGTCGCTCAACCGCCGTTTTGGCACGAGCTATGAGGGCAAGGATGTCTTTATGACGGTGGGTGCCGCGGCTTCGCTCACCTGCACGCTCAACGCCGTTACGAACCCGGGCGACGAGGTTATTGTTATCGCCCCATACTTTCCGGAGTATCGCGTTTGGATTGAGAAGGCCGGCTGTACGTGTGTTGAGGCGCTCGCCGATGAAGATGCGTTCCAGCTGAGCGTGGACAACGTGCTCAAGGCGATCAGCGATAAGACGGCGGCCGTCATCATTGACTCTCCCAACAATCCGACCGGTGCCGTATATACATGCGACACGCTGACGCGACTGGCCAATGTTCTGCGCGAGGCCAACGCTCAGCGCGATCCCGAGAATCCGATTATGCTCATCTCGGATGAGCCGTACCGCGAGATTGTGTACGGTGCCGAGGTGCCTTGGGTGCCCTCGATCTACGAGCACACCATCGTGTGCTACTCGTATTCCAAGTCGCTGTCGCTGCCGGGTGAGCGCGTGGGGTGGATCTTGGTTCCCAACACCAATCCGCAGGCTGCCCGTCTGATGCCGGCTGTTGCGGGTGCTGCCCGTACGCTGGGTTTTGTATGCGCACCGGCACTCTTCCAGCGCGTAATTATCGACTGCATCGATGAGCCGAGTGACGTTGAGGCCTATGCACGCAACCGCACCGCGCTTACCGACGCACTAGCGGAGTATGGCTACACCTATGTTGAGCCGGATGGCGCGTTCTACCTATGGGTGAAAGCGTTGGAGCCCGATGCGAATGCGTTTTGCGAGCGCGCAAAGAAGTATGAGTTGCTTGCGGTTCCCTCGGACAGCTTTGGTATGCCGGGTTGGTTCCGCTTGGGTTATTGCGTGAGTTACGAGACGATTATCAATTCGCTACCCGCTTGGAAACAGTTGGCGGACGAGTATCGTTAAAAGTAAAGCGCTCTGCCTACAATGTTTTACGTGAAACGGGGTTTGGTGTTAAGCCGGACCCCGTTGTCATGGACGTTGTGTCTTTGGGATGGAGTGGTTTTACGACTATCGAAGGCTATGCGTACAATGAATATAAGCGACGGCCGTGCCAGATAAGGAGACCTGATGCCCTACCTGCTTTCTTGTGACATTCATACCCATACGATGTTCTCTGCGCATGCATATTCGACCATTGAGGAGAATGTGTACTGGGCGGCAGAGCGTGGCTTGCAGGTGCTCGGATCTGCCGACCATTTGAGCTCTATGGTTACGGCTTGCCCCAATGACCTGCGCAGTTACCAGTTCTTTATCAACCAGGATATCTGGCCGCGCATTTGGAGCGGCGTGCTAGTGCTGCGTGGTGCCGAGGCCGATATCGTTTCGCTGGACGGAAGCCTGTTTGGCGAGGACACTCCTGTCACGCTCGATATCGCCGGCGATTCGTACAGCCGTCAGCATTCACTGTTCGATTTGGTTACGCGTAATTTGGATTATTTGGTTGCAAGCGTGCATAATCCGCAGATTGCTGAGGGCGCGACGCTGGCCCAGACGACCGAGATGTATATCAATGCCCTAGAGCACCCCAAGGTGTTCATGCTGGGTCACACGGGGCGTTCGGGCGTGCCGTTCGATATCGACGAGGTGCTGTTGGCAGCTAAGGCTAAGCACAAGATTATCGAGATCAACAACCATAGTCTTGAACACGGTATCGACACTGAGCATTGGGTCGTATGCCGCAAGATCGCCGAGCGCTGCGCCGAGCTGGGCGTGGGCATTGGCGTTTCGACCGATGCGCACATTGGCATGGCAATTGGTAAGCTCGATTACGCTCGCAAGATGCTCGACGAGATTCACTTCCCGTTGGATCTGATCGTGACGCGCGATCGCGAGACGCTGCTGCGCGAGATGGCGGCAGCCGGCGTGTGCGACCTGCGCAAGGGGATGTAGCGGAGTTTATAAACCAAGCGAAGGGGGCGGCCCAGGCGGGTCGCCCCCTTTCTTGTCCCAAAAATCTACTGAGGTCGGTTAGCGGCGTTCGAGGACCGCTACGGTTTCGGTGTGGTCGGTGTGAGGGAACATGTCGACCGGCGTGATCTTGAGCAGGCGATAGCCTCCGTCGAGGAGCTGGTGCAGGTCGCGCTCTTGGGTCACGGGGTTGCAGCTGATATAGGTGATGCGGCGCGGCTTAAGTGCGCAGGCAGCTTCGAGGAACTCGGGGGTAGAGCCGGCGCGCGGCGGGTCGATGGAAAGGACGTCGATCCGCTCGTTGTTATCGGCGGCATCCAGGATGTAGTCGGTGGCGTCGTCGGCCATAAACCAAGCGCTGCGGGTGAGGCCGTTGAGCTCGGCATTGCGACGTGCATCGGCAATGCCCGCCGGGTTGCGCTCCACGCCGAGCAGCATAATGCCGATACCCTTGTTCTGGGCATCTTTGGCTGCGCAAAGACCGATGGTACCGCTGCCACAGTAGGCATCCATGAGCACATCGCCCTGGTGCAAATCCATGCCGTCGATAGCGAGCTGATAGAGCAGCTCGGTCTGTTGCGGGTTGGTCTGATAAAACGCGGTGGGGGAGATGTCGAATTCGCAGCCGAGCAGCTGGTCGCGCATGCATTCGGCGCCATACACGATGCGGGTTTCCTCGCCGAGGATGGCGTTGCCGGGACGTCCGTTGATGTTTTGGGCGACGGTGACGATGCGCGGATCGAGTGCGGCGACAGCCTCAAAGAACTCCTGCGCATGCGGCAAGTCGCGCTGAGCGGTCACGAGCGTGACCATGACCTGGTCGGTACGCCAACCGCAGCGGACGACGGCATAGCGGAGCAAGCCCAGATGCTTGTCCTCGTTAAAGGCGGGAATATGCAGCCGCTCAGCTTCGCGTGCGATGCCGTTGAGAATCTGACGGGCGCCCGGTGCCTCGACGGGGCATTCGGGTACGGCAACGATCTTGTGCGTGCCGCGCTCAAAGAAACCGCAACGGACGGCGCCCTCCTTACCGGGAGCAAAGGGAGTGGCAGCCTTATGACGAAAGCCACGCGGTGCAGGATATTTGCCCGGGTCGCCCAGGGTGACACCCATGCCACGAATAGGATCTACAGCAATGCCCTCACGCTCACAAAGCGAAGCAAAAAGCTCCTCCATAGCAGCCTGCTTAGCTGCCAACTGCTTTTTATAAGGACGATTGAGCGCCGTGCACCCACCGCAAGATTTCATGATCGAACAGGGAGACTTGGGGTCCACAGTCTTACGTGCAGACGAAACCGGATCTTTATGCGGGCGCTTGGTGCGAGTCTGAGATGCCTTGTCCTCGCTCCGACGAGAGCCGGGGCGCTTAGCCTTAGCCTTGCCCTTGACCGACTTACCCTTCGCATCCTGAGACGACTTTGATTTCTTAGAAGATTTCTCCTCTTTCAACCCCTCAGCCGCCTCCACCAAAGCACGACGAGCCCTACGCTCCGCACGAGATTCTGCCATGAATTAACCCCACTAATTTATAAATTGAAAGCCACAAGCATTGTACCGTGCCAAGCCAACAGACGATATGCAAGCGGTTTATTGGTGTCAGTGATAGGTACAACGATGATTGCCCGCTGGGCTCCGGGGCGGGGGTTAAGTTTATCGCGAGTTCCGCACGAACAGGAGGCCACTTAATGTGGCCTCCGTCGTGAGCAGGACTGTAGAGCAGTAAACTTAACCCCCGCCCCGGAGCCCAGCGTGCAAACCCTCCCTTGTACTCCATCTCACTAAAGTGTATGATTCTGAACGTTACGTGACTCACTTTACCTAACTAAAGTGCCACCAAGGGGGAATACCATGAATACCGATATGTCTCGTCGTCAGTTTGTTGGTCTAGCCGGCTCGCTTGCCACGGTGCTTGGCCTTGGTCTTGTCGGTTGCGGCGGTGGTGCCGGCAAGGGCTCCGCTGCCGGTTCTGCCGCAGCCAAGGACGTGAAGGGCGCTGCGGAGTCCAAGAAGCTCGTCGTGGGCTTTGACAAGTCCTATCCTCCGTATGGCTTTGTAGGCGACGATGGCGAGTACACCGGCTTTGACCTCGACCTTGCCAAGGCTGTTGCCGATAAGCAGGGCTGGGATGTCGATTACGAGGCCATCGATTGGGATGCCAAGGATACGCTGCTTAACTCTGGCGCCATCAACTGCATCTGGAACGGCTTTACCATGGAGGGTCGCGAGGACGACTACACGTTCTCCGAGCCGTACATGCTCAACGAGCAGGTGCTGGTGGTAAAGAAGGATGCAGACATCAAGAGCTGGGACGATCTTGCCGGCAAGACCGTGATTACCCAGACTGATTCCGCCGCACAGGACGTGCTCGAGGGCGACCAGAAGGATCTGGCCGCGACGTTTGCCACGCTCGACACCATCGGCGAGTACAACACGGCATTTATGCAGCTCGAGAGTGGTGCAGTCGATGCCGTTGCCTGTGACCTCTCGATCGCTCAGTATCAGCTTGCCGCCAAGCCCGATGCCTATACGCAGCTCGACAAGCCGCTGTCCAGCGAGCACTACGCCGTTGGCTTTAAGAAGGGCGACACCAAGTCCGCCGATGCCGTGACCGAGTCACTCAAGGCGCTCTATGAGGACGGTACGGTCAAGGACCTGTGCGACAAGTATGCAGATTACGGTCTATCCTTCGACAATTGGGTCTTGAAATAGCGGCTTTCCCAGGCACCCGATTTTGCCGTTCAAACCGTCGCTTGCGTACATTTAGTACGCGGCGCTCCTCTTTCACGGCAAACTCGGGCACCTGGAAAACCCGCTTTAGCGTTGGGTTCGTTGTTCTGTTGCTGTGAAAGAGGGGGTAGGTTGTCTATTCAGGTCATGATGCAGATGCTTGGCCAGGGATTCTTGGTCAGTTTGCAGCTGTTTGTGCTGACGCTGCTGGGGTCGATTCCGCTGGGAATCCCCGTGGCGTTTATGCGCATGAGCAAAATTGCGCCACTTCGCTGGATCGCGCGCATCTATATTTCGGTGATGCGCGGCACGCCGCTTATGCTACAGATGTTTGCCATCTACTTTGCCCCGTACTACGTGTTTGGCATTTCGCTCACGCCTGATTCCAAATGGACGGCGTGTGTCGTGGCGTTCATCATCAACTATGCCGGCTACTTTGCCGAAATCTATCGCTCGGGCCTGCAGTCCATTCCGCGCGGTCAATATGAGGCTGCCGAGGTGCTGGGCTACTCGCGCATGCAGACGTTTCTGTATATCGTGATGCCGCAGGTCGCCAAGCGCATTTTGCCGGCGATGGGCAACGAGATCATCACACTGGTCAAGGACACGTCGCTGGCGTTCGCCATTGGCGTGGGGGAGATGTTCTCGACGGCTAAGGCGCTGGTTGCCTCGCAGGTGAGCATGGTGCCGTTTGCGATCGCGGCACTGATCTACTGGGTCTTTAACTTTGTGGTCGAGATGCTGCTGGGTGCTGCCGAAAAGCGACTTGACTACTACCACGACTAGCCTGTTCCGTCGTGCTTTTCAAACACATGGAGGTTCCCGTGTCCGGAACGGTAATGAATATAACGAGCGCGCGCAAGGCGTTTGGCGGCAATGAGGTGCTCAAGGATATCTCGCTCGAGGTAAAGCGCGGCGAGGTCGTGGCGATTATCGGGCCTTCGGGCGGCGGTAAGTCTACGCTGCTGCGCTGCGCCACGCTGCTCGAGACGCTCGACGGCGGCTCGCTCTCGTTTGGCGACCTTGCCGTCGCGACGGATACGGGTTCGGGCGCGGTGTACGCAAAGGGCGATGTGCCTAAACAGGCGCGCTCGCGGTTTGGTTTGGTGTTTCAGAACTACAATCTGTTCCCGCACTATACCGTGATGAAAAACATCACCGATGCGCCGATCCGCGTGCTTAAGCGCCCGCGCGAGCAGGCGGAGGCCCGCGCTCACGAGCTGATTGCGCAAATGGGGCTGACGGGCAACGAGAACAAGGTGCCCTGCGAGCTTTCGGGCGGTCAGCAGCAGCGCGTGAGTATTGCCCGCGCCCTGGCGCTCGACCCGGAAATCTTATTCTTTGACGAGCCGACCTCGGCGCTCGATCCCGAGCTGACGGCCGAGGTTCTGCGCGTCATCAAGGACCTGGCGGCGCAGAATATGACGATGGTGATCGTGACCCATGCGATGCAGTTTGCGCGCGATGTTGCCGATCGCGTGGTCTTTATGGACGGCGGTCGCATTGTCGAGGAGGGTCCGGCCGAGCAGGTTATCGATCATCCGCGCGAGCAGCGTACCCGTGAGTTCTTGAGCCGTATCGAGGGGTAGGCTCAGCTATTTGCTCAACTATTAATTGAGGTGAAACCGCCGCAGGTCTTATGGTCTGCGGCGGTTTTTTATTTGCATCCGCGGGGTTCAATAATCATCTTGCATGACCGCTTCCTCCTCTCGCCGCCCGTATCCGCGCGTGCGCCGAAAGGTGTGCATGGACAGCCGCCCGTGAGGGTAGGGTGGTGGCATAGGACATTTGGAGGGTGAGTCGGCTCGGCTGCCGACCATGCTGCTCCCGGGACGGCATCGACCGCGAACTCTCCCCGTTGGCGTCGCGCATTGCTCGCGGCCCTGCAAGGAGGTCATCATGGGTGCTCCCAAGACCGGTAATGTAAGGAACGTGGTGCTCGTAGGCCAAGGCGGGGTGGGCAAGACTTCACTCGCCGAGGCCATGCTCCACCTTTCCGGCAAGACCGCCCGCCTGGGCGGCCACGACGGCACCAAGCCCACGCTCGACTATGACCCCGAAGAGGTCAAGCGTGCGTTTTCCATCTCGACGACCATTGCGCCGATCGACTGGAAGGGCGCGCGCATCAATGTGCTCGATGCCCCGTGCTACCCCGATTTTATCGGCGACGCCTTTGCCGCGATGAGCGTCTGCGAGACGGCTCTGTTTGTGGTCGACGCCGAGGCCGGCCCGCAGCCTACGACGGTTAAGCTCTGGTATGCCGCCGAGGACCTGCGCCTGGCGCGTGCGGTGTTCGTAAACCGCCTGTCGCGCTCCGAGGCCAGCTTTGCGACCACGATGGACCTGCTGCAGGAGCGCTTTGGCACGCGCCTGGGCGCCGTGACTCTTCCCTGGGGCGAGGGCGAGGACTTTGACGGCATCATTGACCTGGTGCGCATGAAGGCGCGCCATTGCAACGGCGCCGAGGCCGTTGAGTCGGAGATTCCCGAGGAGTATCGTGCCCAGGCCGAGGAAGCCCATGACCATCTGTGCGAGCTGGTGGCCGAGGCTGACGACGATCTGATGATGAAGTACTTGGAAGGCGAGGAGACGCTGACGCAGGAGGAGCTCGAAGGCCTGCTGTCGAAGGCGATCGCCGAGCGCATCTTTGTGCCGGTCTTTGCGGGCGATTGCATTAAGGAGCAGGGCGTCAACTCGCTGATGGACGACATCGCCACGTACTTCCCGGCACCGACGGACTACGGCGAGATGCCGCTCATCGACGGCGATTCGCTTAAGATCTCGAGTGACGATGACCGCCCGGTGGCGTTTGTGTTTAAGACCCTGGCCGATCCGCAGCAGGGTCGCATCAGCTTTATCAAGGTGCTGACGGGTACGCTTGAGCCGGGCCTCGAGCTGATTAATGCGCGCACGCGCAAGGGTGAGCGTCTGGCCCACCTGTATGTGATGTGCGGCCGTGACATGACCGAGGTCGGCCACGCTTATGCCGGCGATATCATCGTGGCGCCCAAGCTGGCGGCCGAGACGGGCGATACGCTCTCGATTACCGGCAAGGTCGAGGCGGCGGCGTTCAAGTTCCCCAACTCGCAGTACCGCATTGCTATCGAGGCCGAGAACCGCGGCGACGAGGAAAAGCTCTATACGTTTATTGAGAAGGCCTGCAAGGCCGATCCGACCATGAGCATCGATCGTGACGAGGAGACGGGCCAGACTATCATCTCCGCCGTGGGCGAGGCGCAGGTTTCGGTGCTGCTCAATCGTCTTGAGGACCGTACCAAGGTCGTGGCCAAAAGCGTGCCGATCCGCATTCCGTATCGCGAGACCATCCGCCGCACGGCAAGCGCCCAGGGTCGCCACAAGAAGCAGACTGGCGGTGCCGGTCAGTATGGCGACTGTTGGCTGCGCGTGGAGCCGCTCATTGGGCCCGACGGCACGAGCGATGGCTATGAGTTTGTGGATGAAGTCGTGGGCGGCCGTATTCCGCGCTCGCTGATTCCCGCCGTGGACAAGGGCGTTCAGGAGACCATGAAGGACGGCATCATTGCCGGCTACCCGCTTACGGGCATTCGCGTGGCTGTGTACGACGGTTCGTATCACAGCGTCGACTCCAACGAGATGGCGTTCCGCGCGGCGGCTCGCATCGGCCTGCGCAAGGCATGCGCCGATGCCGACCCGGTGGTGCTGGAGCCCATCGAGGAAATCACGGTGACTATCCCCGAGAGCTACGCCGGCGCCGTGATGGGCGACATCTCGGCATCGCGCGGTCGCGTGACGGGCATGGAGACCGATGAGCGCGGCGACACCGTGGTCATTGCCCAGGCGCCGCTGGCAGAGCTGACGGATTATTCGACGCGCCTGCGCTCTATCACGCGCGGCACGGGTGACTTTACCATGAAGCCCGCAGGCTATGAGCAGGTGCCTTATGACGTTCAGGCCAAGCTGGTCGAGCGCTATGAGGAGGGTCGCGCCAAGTAGCGTGTGGTTTTGCCTGCAATGTAGGTACTGACGAAAAGGCCGCCCAGGGTAACCGGGGCGGCCTTATTTGATCCGTATGCGACGGAAGGATTGCGGATCATTTTTTTGGGTTACGGGCGGCGCGGTCGGCACTAGTCTCCGGATGCCTGGTTGCGGCCGGTGGCGTAGTCGATTTGCACGTGCGGCTGCAGGTTGTAGCAGTACGCGTGGAAGCAGAGGGTCTTGCCGTGGTCCTCGACCGATTGTGCCTCAAGGCGAACGCTGCGACAGACGAGTTCCTCTTCGTTGTACATGGGTGTGACGCGATAGAGAACATGGTTGCCCGTGCCGCGGATGTAGTTAAGAATCTGCTCTTCAAACGGCAGCATGCCCGTCTCGTTGAGATAGCGCGTGCCGGTGAGGAGATTTTTGCGGTTGGCATTCTCGCCGCAGAGCGACCAAGCGATGAGGTGGCAGCGGTTGTAGAGGCTCTGGCCTGGAATAAAGTCGTAGCGCTGCTGGTGCCAACCGGCAGGATGGATACGCGAGATATCGCCGCGCTTTCCCTGTCCGAGCGACTCGGGGCCTACGCAGGCGAGCGCCTTGCGAGTGCGGCCCAGGCTGTCGAGCTTGGAGAATTTCTTAAAGCAGCCTTCTTCGGTGGCACGCTCATACTCGTCAAGCGTGAACGACGGCGTGCCGAGCGGGTGCGTGCTGTCGGCGCGAAGGGCAACGTAGGGGTTGCCGGCGTAGTCGGGAATGCTGCTGAGATAAACACCGCGGGCGCGGTTGAGGTCGGGGTTTTCAACCTCGTCGATGGGGGTGGCGGCGCTGTCCGCGGAGGCAACGTTGCCGTTGGTGTTGGTCGCGGTGGATTCGGAGCCATCGCCAGAGTCTTGGCTATTTTGAGAGTCCGAGGAGCTCGCTGTTCCCGATTCGAGTCGGGCAACCAGGTCTGCCTCGTCGTCGGTGCGGCTGGGACTCTCGTTTTGCTTCTCGGCCAGAGCTGCCGCCTGTTCATCGCTTTGCGGCGACAGCAGCTTGGGAGCTCTGTCGAGCGATCCCGTAAACAACGCAAATCCCAGCACCACGGCGGTGCCGATGGAAAGTACTTGCTTGTAGGCGGACTTGCGCGACATTGAGGCTCCTGGATGGACGGTTGGGAATCTACCAGTCTAGCAGGAGCCGGCGGGTGCCGTTCTGTCGAACAAATACTTAAGATTTTGGGGCAAACGCTGCTGATTCATTTGTCCCGCGGCCTAGATCGAGGTGGAGTCGAGCCAGTTGAGCTTGCACTCGAGAATGCGCTGCTCGCCGGGTTCGCTGCTGCCGTCAAGTAGGGCGAGCAGCATCTCGGCTGCTTCGCGACCTTCCTGGTCGACGGGCTCGATGATGGTGGAGACGGTTGGTGTGGTGAGGTTGGTCCAGTCTTCGCAGTTGAGTCCCAAAAGGCCGATTTGCTGTGGGAGCAGATGGACCATGGGCTGAAGCGCCTTATAGACGCGCGGAAGCGCCCATTGGTTTTGCACGAAGATGAGTGTGCGCTTGGCGGGGTTGAACTTGTATTTAAAGTATTCGGTGAGCTCGTTGATTGACGGTTTGTTGTGATCGATGGGGATGGCTTTGTAGAGCTGTCCATTCGCGGCCAGCGCCTCGGCATATCCCTGGAAACGCTCCATGCGGGTGCGCATTTCGGTCATGTTGGCGGCGATGGAAAAGAAATCTTCGTAGCCGGCATCGAGAAGCGCCTGCGTGGCGTTGTACACGCCGTCGTAGAGGTTGGTTTTGATCCAGCTGGTGCCCGGGCTATAGATGGCAGCGTCGAAGAAGACGACCGGCTTGCCGGCGCGTCTAATGCGGTCGTGCACGGCTTTGAAATTTGCCGTGGGTTGGATGATAAAGCCATCGACGCCCAGCGAGAGCATCTTGTCGACGTACATGAGCTCGGTCTCGGGGTTAAAGTTGCTCGTGCAAACGACCGTCTGGTAGCCCGCGGGGAGCATGACCTG
>CABUVB010000041.1 GCA_902494815.1 uncultured Collinsella sp.
CCCACCGACCCAAGCATTATGAGTGGGGCGCGCCGGCCAACGGAAAACCGGGCTGCCCCATAGTTGACGCAGGCCGCGCCGCCGAAGGCCAGGCGCAAGGGTTTCGTAGATTCCGCACGAGCCGAAGGCCACTTAATGCGGCCTTCGTGCGAGCCCAGGACTTGACCGAGCGAAAACCTTGCGCCTGGCCTTCGGCGGCGCGTGCCGGATGGTGGAATTGTGTGCAGCCCGGTTTTCCGTTGACCGACGCCGGGGTCCCCGCCATAATACTTTCGGTTCACGCACGAATCCGCTGCCAGAGACAGCCGGTGCAAACGGGCATTGCCCGCGAGCTTAATGGGATATCCCGCCAGCCGAGGTGGTCGAGTAGATATGTCTTCTCGCCCCCGTCGCTCATGCAGCGCGGGGGCTTTCTTTTTAGACATGCCCCCGTCACGTCCTTGTGGCGGACCGTGCCCGGAAAGAATTCGAGGAGGTGTAATTCATGCCCCAGCAGTACAAAATCGACAAGGTTGCAGAGATCGAGTCCCGTATCGCCGAGAACGCCGGTCTGTTCGTCGTCAACTACAACGGTCTGACGGTTATGCAGGCTCAGGAGCTGCGTCATCAGCTTCGCGAGTGCGGCGCCGAGATGAAGGTCTACAAGAACAACCTGGTCAAGATCGCCCTCAAGAACCAGGAGCAGCCCGAGCTCGACGAGATTCTCGCCGGCCCCGTCGCTTATGTGTTCTACGAGTCCGAGCCGGTCGAGGCCGCTAAGGCCCTTAAGGACTTCTCCGCTCAGTCTAAGGGCGTCCTTGAGATCAAGGGCGGTATCTCCGACGGCAAGGCCGTTTCCGCTGATGATGTTAAGGCTATCGCCGAGCTTCCCACCAAGGATCAGCTTCTCGGCCAGATCGCCGGTCTCATCTCCGGTTTCGCTCGCGACATCGCTGTCTGCGTCAACGGCGTTTCCTCTGGTCTCGCTCGTTCGATCCAGCAGGTCTCCGAGCAGAAGGCAGCCTAGTTGCTGTTTTCACCCGCGGCGGCAACGCCGCACCCCTGGCGCATTCGCGCCGTGTTTTAACTGATCTCCGTGCACAGACACGGAAACCGAAAGGACTTAGAAATGGCTAAGCTTACCACCGATGAGATCATCGATGCTCTTAAGGAAATGACCCTTCTCGAGGCTTCCGAGCTCGTTAAGGCTATCGAGGACACCTTCGGCGTTTCCGCCGCTGCTCCTGCCGCCGTTGTCGCCGCTCCCGCTGCTGGCGCTGCTGAGGCCGAGGAGAAGACCGAGTTTGACGTCGTGCTCGAGGGCTTCGGCGACAACAAGATCCAGGTCATCAAGGCCGTCCGTGAGCTCACCAACCTTGGCCTGAAGGAGGCCAAGGAGGTCGTCGAGGGCGCTCCCAAGGCTGTTCTCGAGGGTGCCAAGAAGGAGGACGCCGAGGCTGCCAAGGAGAAGCTCGAGGCTGCTGGCGCTGCTGTCACCCTCAAGTAATCAGGCTTTCTCGCCAGATTTCTTTGCAGACGGGGTTCGCATTGCGAGCCCCGTCTTTTTTGTTTTGATCCCTCTATTTTGTTGGCTCGGCATACAAATTGCTGCCGCTTGCGGTGCTTTGGCGTTGCTACCGTTGGGCGATAAAATTGCACCATTCGAGCAATAATTTGCGTTGACCTGCTGAAGAATGGCGCTTGCCTACATTAACGTTAATTAACGGCGGTAAGATAAACCGGTATCGCAATTTGGTCTGCGGCCGCCGTGCCGCACGCACAGGGCGCATCCTGCGCCTGCGAAAGGATCCTTGAATAACATGAAGGCAATCATCCCCGCCGCCGGTCTTGGCACGCGTTTTCTGCCTGGCACCAAGTGCACGCCCAAAGAGATGCTGCCGGTGCTCGACAAACCGGTCATCCAGTACGTCGTTGAGGAGGCGCTCGACCCCGATGAGGTCGACGACGCCATCATCGTTACCTCTCCCGGCAAGCCCGAGCTACTGAACTACTTCCAGCCCGATCGCTCGCTCGAGAACCTGCTGCGCGAGCGCGGCAAGAATGCCTATGCCGATGCCGTCGCCCACGCTGGCGGTATGCCGGTCGACTTCCGTTATCAGTACGAGCCCAAGGGCCTCGGCCATGCTATTCGTTCTGCTGCCGACGCCGTGGCAGGGGAGAACTTCCTGGTTCTTCTGGGCGACTACGTTGTGCCTAACCGTGATATCTGCGACAAGATGCTTGCCGTTTCCAAGGAGCACGGTGGCGCTTCGGTTATCGCCGTCGCTGCTTGCTCGCCCGAGGAAGTCAGCCGCTACGGCGTTATCGCCGGCGAGCGCGTTGGTTCGCTCGAGGGCGCCGAGGGCGTTGCCGATGCCGAGCCGGGCGCTGTCTGGCGCATCGGCGGTCTGGTCGAGAAGCCCGCTCCCGAGGCGGCTCCGTCCAACCTGTACATCGTCGGTCGCTACCTGCTGAGCCCGCTGGTCATGGACCTGCTGGCAGATCAGCAGGCCGGCAAGGGCGGCGAGATCCAGCTCACCGACGCCATGGCCCGTTCGCTTGACCGTGAGGCCATGTATGCCGTCGTCATCGACCCGCTGTCGGGCTACGACACCGGCACGCCTTCTGGCTGGATGGCCACCAACGCCCTCATGGCTGCAAGCGATCCCCGCTTTGCCGATGCCTTCTGGGACGCCATCGACGAGCGCGGCGGATTGATGCGCAAGTAAGCCTTCGGGCATCGACATTTACGGGCGCGGACCTCGGTTCGCGCCCGTTTTTTATAAGAGCTGCGATTGTCGGCCCCCTGTTCACAGAAAATATATGAACAGATGTTCGATACACATACATTTACCTGCGTATTTTCTGTCGAAAAACTTTGCTACTCCAAAAACTCAATCGCGTCAAGGCTTTTCTTGCCCAACGGTCGGTACCTGATAAACTATTAGGTTGCGATAACTGGCGAAGCTATGCCTCGCCAACCCACCGAGCATTTCCGTGAAGGAGGAAAAACCTGGTGACCTACGCATACACTGCCACTGAGCGCAAGCGCGTCAGCTTCGGGAAAATCCCGGAGGCCATGGAGCTCCCCAACCTTATCTCTGTTCAAAGGGAATCCTTTGAGCGTTTTAAGGACGAGGGCCTTCGTGAGGCGTTCAAGGAATCCAGCCCCATCCAGAGCCAGAACCATGTTCTCGAGGTTACCTTCGGCGAGCATCAGTTCGGCGACCCCGCGCACACCGTCGAGGAGTGCCGCGAGAAGGATATGACCTATCAGGCTCCGCTTCTGACCGACGTCCGTCTCACCAACAAGGAGACCGGCGAGATCAAGGAGCAGCTCGTCTTTATGGGCGACTTCCCCATGATGACCGATCAGGGCACCTTCATCATCAACGGTACCGAGCGTATCGTCGTCTCGCAGCTCGTCCGCTCCCCGGGCGTGTACTACAGCTCCGAGATGGATTCGGGCAAGCAGATCTACAAGGCCCAGATCATCCCGTCCCGCGGTGCCTGGCTTGAGTTTGAGGTCGACAAGCGCGACCAGCTCATGGTCTCTATCGACCGTAAGCGCAAGCAGAGCGCCACGATGTTCCTGCGCGCCCTTGGCATCGCCGTCACCAACGACGACATCATCGAGCTTCTCGGCAACTCCGATGTGATCAAGCGCACCCTGGAGCGCGACACCGCCCTCACCCGCGAGGATGCCCTTATCGAGATTTACCGTCGCCTGCGCCCGGGCGAGCCTCCCACCGTGGACGCTTCCCGCAGCCTGCTCGAGGGCCTGCTCTTTAACCCGCAGCGCTACGATCTGGCCCGCGTCGGTCGTTACAAGGTCAACAAGAAGCTCAACCTCACCACCGAGGAAGAGGTCACGGTGCTCACCGACGAGGATATCGTCGCGACGCTGCGCTACCTGCTGTCCCTCGCTGCCGGCGAGCAGGGCTTCAAGGTCGACGACATCGACCACTTTGGCAACCGCCGCATCCGCACTGTCGGCGAGCTCGTCGCCAACCAGTTCCGTATCGGCATGAGCCGTATGGAGCGCGTCGTCCGTGAGCGCATGAGCTCCCAGGACATCGACGAGATCACCCCGCAGTCGCTCATCAACATCCGCCCGATCGTGGCCTCCATCAAGGAGTTCTTCGGTTCCTCGCAGCTCTCGCAGTTCATGGACCAGGCGAACCCCCTGACCGGTCTGACCCACAAGCGCCGTCTGTCCGCACTCGGCCCTGGCGGTCTTGCCGGCCACAAGTCCGGCTCCAGCCGCCGTACCAACGTGCCGACGGCCGTCCGCGACGTCCACAACTCGCACTACAGCCGCATGTGCCCGATCGAGACCCCCGAAGGCCCCAACATCGGCCTGATCGGCTCGCTCGCCCTCTACGCCCGCGTCAACGAGTACGGCTTCATCGAGGCTCCGTTCCGTCGCGTCGAGAACGGCGTTGCCACCGACCAGATCGACTGGATGACCGCTGACGAGGAAGAGAAGCACGTCATCGCGCCGGCCAACACGCCGCTCGATCCCAAGACCAACGAGTTCATCACGACCGATGCCGAGGGCAAGATCGTCCGTCCGCACACCGTGATCGCCCGTACCCGCGACTTCGACGGCTCCTTCGGCGCTCCCGCCGACGTGCCTGTCGAGGACGTCGACTACATGGACGTCTCGCCGCGTCAGATGCTCTCCGTCGCAGCCACGCTGATCCCGTTCCTCGAGCACGACGACGCCAAGCGTACGCTGATGGGCGCTAACATGCAGCGCCAGGCCGTGCCGCTGGTTCACCCTGCCGCTCCCTATGTCGGTACCGGCATGGAGCGTCGCGCCGCTCTGGACTCCGGCGAGGTCACCCTGGCCAAGAACGCCGGCGAGGTCATCTTTGCCGACGCCGCCAAGATCATCGTCAAGCATGCCGGCGGCATGGACGAGTATCACCTGGCCAAGTACCAGCGCTCCAACCAGTCCACCTGCATCAACCACCGTCCGCTCGTGCGCGTCGGTGACACCGTTGAGCAGGGCGAGCCTCTGGCCGACGGTCCTTCGACCGATCACGGCGAGCTCGCACTGGGCCAGAACCTCACCGTGGCATACATGCCGTGGGAAGGCTTTAACTACGAGGACGGTATCGTCGTGTCCGAGCGCCTGGTGGCCGAGGACCTGCTGACGACCATCAACATCACCCGTCACGAGATCGACGCCCGCGACACCAAGCTCGGCCCCGAGGAGATCACCCGCGAGATCCCGAACCTCTCCGAGGACATGCTTGCCAACCTCGACGAGGACGGCATCATCCGCATCGGCGCCGAGGTCGGCCCTGGCGACATCCTGGTCGGCAAGGTCACGCCTAAGGGCGAGAGCGCTCTGACCGCCGAGGAGCGCCTGCTGCGCGCCATCTTCGGTGCCAAGGCCCACGACGTCCGCGACACCTCCCTTAAGATGCCTCACGGCGCTTACGGCCGCGTCATCGACGTCGTCCGTTTTAGCCGCGAGAACGGCGACGACCTGGCCCCCGGCGTTAACGAGCAGGTGCGCGTCTACGTCGCCCAGCGTCGTAAGATCCAGCAGGGCGATAAGATCGCCGGCCGCCACGGCAACAAGGGTGTTATTTGTAACGTTCTGCCGGTCGAGGACATGCCCTACATGGCTGACGGTACCCCGATCGACGTTATCCTCAACCCGCTGGGCGTTCCTTCGCGTATGAACGTCGGCCAGCTGCTCGAGTGCCACCTTGGCTGGGCTGCTGCCTGCGGTTGGGATACCGAGCAGGCCGACTCCGACAAGTACGTCCCCGGTCCGTTCTTCACCGCCACGCCCGTCTTCGACGGCGCCAAGGAGGACGAGATCGCCGAGGTCATCCGTCGTGCCAACAAGAACATGCTCAACAAGGCCACCGCTGCCTTTGGCGATCACATGCGTCCCGAGTTCGTCACCCAGCTTGACGAGCGCGGCAAGACCCGTCTGTTCGACGGCCGCACCGGCGAGGAGTTCCGCGAGCCCATTACCGTGGGTACGTCCTACATCCTCAAGCTCGGCCACATGGTCGACGACAAGATCCACGCCCGTTCGACCGGCCCTTACAGCTTGGTTACCCAGCAGCCTCTGGGCGGCAAGGCCCAGTTCGGCGGCCAGCGCTTCGGCGAGATGGAAGTTTGGGCACTGTACGCATACGGTGCTTCCAACGTCCTGCAGGAGATCCTGACCGTCAAGTCCGACGATACCGTGGGCCGCGTCAAGACCTACGAGTCCATCGTCAAGGGCGAGAACGTCCCGGTTCCGGGTATCCCCGAGTCCTTCAAGGTTCTCGTCAAGGAGATCCGTTCCCTCGCGCTGGACATCGAGCCCATGCACGATGCTGACGAGGACGCCTCCGCCCCTGTGACCGCCGAGGAGACCTCTGCCCTCGATGACCTGGCCGCGCTCGCCGGCGTTGACGCCGACGTCGAGGCCCAGGATGCCGAGACCGCCGAGGCACCCGAGGCTGTCGCCGCCACGACCACTGATAAGGAGTAGTTGACTGTGGCAGATTTCGAAGCTACTGATTTTGACTCGGTAAAGATCTCCCTTGCCTCCGCCGACCAGATCCGTTCCTGGTCGCACGGTGAGGTCAAGAAACCGGAGACCATCAATTACCGTACCCTCAAGCCCGAGAAGGACGGCCTGTTCTGCGAGAAGATCTTCGGTCCCGCCAAGGACTGGGAGTGCTCCTGCGGCAAGTACAAGGGCATCCGCTTTAAGGGCATCGTCTGCGAGCGCTGCGGCGTCGAGGTCACCTCGGCCAAGGTGCGTCGCGACCGCATGGGCCACATCGAGCTCGCCGCTCCCGTGTCCCACATCTGGTACTTCAAGAGCCCCACGAGCTTCCCGATGAGCCGTATGCTCGACATCAAGTCCAAGGACCTCGAGAAGGTTCTGTACTTTGCCAGCTACATCATCACCGAGGTAGACTACGAGGCTCGCGAGGCCGACGCTGACGACCTGCGCGAGGAGCTCGCCGCCGATCTGGAAGAGATCGATGCCGAGTGCGCCCGCCAGATCGAATCCCTCAAGGAGCAGGGCAACCCCGAGAACTTTGACGAGTTCTCCGACGAGGAGCCGCTGACCCCCGAGGAAATCGCCTCTGGCATCGTCGACATCGAGGAAGAGTGCAAGGACGAGAAGCAGCTCCGCACGGACGCCTTCAACGCCTTCATGAAGCTCACCGAGCGCGACCTCATCTCCGATGAGCCGCTGTTCCGCGAGATGACCCGCTACTACTCCATGTACTTCAAGGGTGGTATGGGTGCCGAGGCCGTCCGCGACCTGCTCGCTGCCATCGACCTCCCCTCCGAGGCCGAGAAGCTCAAGGCCATCATCGCCGACGAGGATTCCCAGAAGCAGAAGCGCGAGAAGGCCGTCAAGCGCCTTGAGGTCGTTGACGCCTTCCTGAAGGGCGGCAACAGCCCCGCGAACATGATCCTGGACGTCATCCCGGTCATTCCGCCCGATCTGCGCCCGATGGTCCAGCTCGACGGCGGCCGCTTCGCCGCGTCCGACCTCAACGACCTGTATCGTCGCGTGATCAACCGCAACAACCGACTCAAGCGCCTGCTCGACCTGGACGCCCCTGCGATCATCGTGAACAACGAGAAGCGCATGCTCCAGGAGTCCGTGGACGCCCTGTTCGACAACGGCCGTCGTGGTCGCCCGGTCTCTGGCCGTGGCGGTCGCCCGCTCAAGTCGCTCGCCGAGGCCCTCAAGGGCAAGCAGGGCCGTTTCCGTCAGAACCTGCTGGGTAAGCGTGTCGACTACTCCGGCCGTTCGGTTATCGTTACCGACCCCAAGCTGCTGCTGCACCAGTGCGGTCTGCCCAAGACCATGGCGCTGGAGCTCTTCAAGCCCTTCGTCATGAAGCGCCTGGTCGAGCTTGGCAAGGTCGAGAACATCAAGGGCGCCAAGCGCGCTATCGACCGCGGTGCCACCTTTGTGTGGGACATCCTCGAAGAGGTCATCGACGGCCGCGTCGTGCTGCTCAACCGTGCACCGACCCTGCACCGTCTGTCCATCCAGGCCTTTGAGCCGGTGCTGGTCGAGGGCAAGGCTATCCACCTGCATCCGCTGGTTTGCTCGCCCTTCAACGCCGACTTCGACGGCGACCAGATGTCTGTCCACGTGCCGCTGTCCAGCCAGGCTCAGGCCGAGGCTCGCGTGCTCATGCTCTCTGCGAACAACCTGCGCTCGCCGGCATCCGGCAAGCCGGTTAACATCCCTTCGCAGGACATGATCATCGGTGTGTACTACCTCACCCAGGTTCGCGAGGGTCTGCCGGGCGAGAACCACGTGTTCTCGAGCTTCGACGACGCGCTGCACGCCTATGACTGCCGCTCCGAGGTCGACATGCAGGCCAAGATCCAGGTCCGCGTGTCCGCTGCCGATGCCAACGTCATCAACGAGGACGGCACCCGTATCTTCCGCGTCAAGAACGGCAAGAACGAGTTTGTCGACTACGATGTCACCGGCAACAAGACCGCGCGCTTCGAGACGTCTATCGGCCGCATCATCTTCAACCGCCAGTGCCTGCCCGAAGACTATGAGTTCATGAACTACAAGATGGTCAAGGGCGACGTGGCCAAGCTGGTTGCGGACTGCTGCGATCGTTACCCCGAGGCCAAGGTCGGTCCGATCCTCGACGCCATCAAGTACTCCGGCTTCCACTACGCTACCCGCGCCGGCCTCACCATCTCGGTGTGGGACGCTCTCATCCCTGCCGAGAAGCAGGAGCTGCTCGATCGCGCCCAGGCCAACGTCGACCAGATCAACGAGTACTTCGAGGAGGGCTTCATCAACGAGACGGAGCGCCACATCGAAGTCGTTAACGAGTGGACCGCTTGTACCGATAAGGTTGCAGCGCTCATGCTCGACATGTTCGACGAGGAGAACCCGCTCTACATGATGGCCGACTCCGGCGCCCGTGGCTCTAAGACCCAGCTGCGTCAGCTCGGCGGCATGCGTGGCCTGATGGCAGACATGTCCGGCGAGACGATCGACCTTCCCATTAAGGCGAACTTCCGCGAGGGCCTGCTGCCGCTCGAGTACTTCATTTCGACCTACGGCGCCCGTAAGGGCCTGGTCGATACCGCATCCCACACCTCGGACTCTGGTTATCTGACCCGTCGTCTGGTCGACGTGGCCCAGGACGTCATCGTCCGCGAGGAGGACTGCGGTACGCACGAGGGCGTCACCTACAACCTCATCATCCCCGGTACCACCGACCTCAACACCGACCTCGTCGGCCGTTGCTTCATTGAGGACGTCGTGGCCCCCGATGGCACCGTGCTCTTTGAGCAGGACGGCTACATCGAGAAGGTCGCTGACATCCAGAAGATGGTCGATGCCGGCCTCAAGAAGGTCAAGCTCCGTGCGCTGCTCACCTGCCGCTCCAAGTACGGCGTGTGCCAGAAGTGCTACGGCTGGGATCTTTCCACCCGTCGTCCGGTCGCCATCGGTACCGCGGTCGGCATTATTGCCGCCCAGTCCATCGGCGAGCCCGGTACGCAGCTTACGATGCGTACCATTCACTCCGGCGGCGTCGCTGGCGTCGACGATATTACGCAGGGTCTGCCTACGGTCAGCCGTATGTTCGATATCGTCGGCAACGTCAACGAGAAGATCCTGGGTCGCGAGGCCGAGCTGGCTCCGTACTCCGGCCACCTCTCGATTAAGCCCGAGAAGTCCGAGTACGTGCTGACGCTCACCGACTCCGAGGACCACACCCGTGTCCTCGACGAGCGTCGCGTCCCCGCTTCGGTGCGCTTTATGCCCGAGATCGAGGACGGCTGCGAGGTTCGCGCCGGCGATCAGATCACCAAGGGCTTCGTCAACTTCCGCAACCTGCGCAAGCTGACCGACATCGAGTCGACGATGCACACCTTCGTCGAGAGCGTCAAGGACGTCTACACCAGCCAGGGCGTCGACCTGAACGACAAGCACATCGAGGTGCTCGCACGTCAGATGCTGCGTCGCGTTCAGATCACCAACCCCGGCGACTCCAAGTACCTGCTTGGTCAGTACGTCGACCGCTACGAGTTTGCTGACGAGGTCGAGCGCGTTGCCCGTCTGGGCGGTCAGGCTCCTGTGGCCGAGCCTGTCATCCTGGGTACGCTCAAGGTCGCGTCCAACATCGACTCCTGGCTGTCGAGCGCTTCGTTCATCCGTACCGCTGGCGTCCTTACCGAGGCTGCCATCGAGGGCAAGGTCGACCACCTGCTCGACCTTAAGTCCAACGTCATCGTCGGTAAGAAGATCCCGGCTGGTACCGGCCTCAAGCCGTACGCCAACGCCAAGCTGACGTATCGCACGGCCGACGGCTACGTGGACATCGACGGCCCGGCTTCGCCCAACGCCAAGTCGCTGCCCGAGTGGGCTCCGGTTGAGCTCAAGGACCTGGACGAGCGGCTCCCGCAGCAGCTCGACTGGGCCGGCTACGACGAGTTCGGTGGTGCTGACGGTTCGTTCACCCGCAACGGCCACACCATCTCCGCCGAGAAGGCTCGTCTGTACCTGTTCGACGACCTGGGCGTGTCGCAGCGCTGGACCAACAAGTTCAGCGAGGTCGGCATCGAGACGGTCGGCGACCTGGTTGGCAAGTCCGAGGAGGATCTGCTGCGCATCGATGGCATCGGTGCCAAGGCGATCGAGGAGCTCCGTGACGGCCTCGAGGCCCACGATCTGCTCTACATCCTCGAGAACAACGACGACGTTGCCGACGAGGAAGACCTCTCGCAGCTGCTGCAGATGGTCTTTAGCCCCGACGGTCCGGACGATATCCTGCTGGGTACCTCCGCTCCGACGCATCACGCCGACGCCGACGAGGAGCTCCTGGGCGCCCCGATCGACGACAAGAAGGCTCCCGCCAACGGCGCGATCAACGAGGACATGGCTTCTCTCGATGAGCTGCTCAACCAGCTCGTGGACACCGACGACGCCGAAGAGGCCAAGGACAACGACGAGGAGTAATTTCCTAGTACGTTAACCGTCCTTCCAAAGACCCGTTTCCCAACAGGGAAGCGGGTCTTTTTGTTAAAGAAAACCTGCCAAAAAGGGACAGGTATATTTTGGTAGGTTTTTCCTGCTTGAATTTGAAACATTTCGCCCGACAAGAGCGTATCTAAGGTGAGGGCCTCACCAAGAATTATTAACGTCACCGGGAGGTGATTATGGAAGAACAAGCATTTAGACAGGCGGTCGAGGATCACCGTGATGTCGTGTTTCGAATCGCATTGACGTACCTGCGCGATCGTGCCGATGCCGACGATGTTGCCCAAGATGTCTTTCTTAAGTTGCTTAAAAGCGATGGGCACTTTGAAAGTTGGGAACATCTTCGCCGCTGGCTTGTCCGGGTCACGATCAATGAATGCAAATCGCTCTTTCGAAAGCCATGGAGGCGTGTGGAGGATATTGAGAATCTGGCCGATTCGCTTTCGGCGGCGCAGGATGAGACCAAGGCGGTCCTGTCAGACGTTATGCGACTTCCGGAGCGATTCCGCGTTCCCATCGTGCTCTATTACTACCTGGGCTTTTCGACCTCAGAGATTGCCGAGTTGATGCATGTACCAGCCGCGACCGTTCGAACGCGTTTAGCTCGCGGTCGATCGAAGCTCAAATTCATCTTAGAGGAGGGCGACCGTGAAATCCAATCAAATCAAGCAGGCCTTCGAGTCCATCCAAGC
>CABUVB010000042.1 GCA_902494815.1 uncultured Collinsella sp.
CCGAGACCTCCTCGAACTTCTGCAGCAGGTCGGCTACGGTGAGCGACTTCTTCTCATCGCCCGCCACGTCGTAGATCACATGGCCCTCGTGCATCATGATCAGACGGTTGCCCAGACGGATGGCGTCGTTCATGTTGTGCGTGACCATGAGCGTGGTCAGGTGGTTCTCGTCGACGATCTCCTCGGTCAGGTTAAGCACCTTAGAGGCCGTCTTGGGGTCGAGGGCCGCGGTGTGCTCGTCGAGCAGCAGCAGGCGCGGCCTGGTGAGCGTGGCCATCAGCAGGGTGAGTGCCTGGCGCTGGCCACCCGAGAGCAGGCCGACCTTGGCGTTGAGACGCGTGTCCAGACCAAGGTCCAGGCGCTTGAGCAACTCAACGTACTCATCTTTCTCGGCCTTGGTGACGCCCCACGAAAGGCCGCGACGCTGGCCGCGACGCTTGGCGAGGGCCAGGTTCTCGGCGATCTGCATGTCGGCAGCGGTACCGCGCATGGGGTCCTGAAACACGCGGCCCAGGTACTTGGCGCGCTGCGACTCGCTCAGGCGCGAGATGTCGGTGCCGTCGAGCTCAATAACGCCCGAATCGAGCGGGTACACGCCGGCGATCATGTTGAGCAGCGTGGACTTGCCGGCGCCGTTGCCGCCGATCACGGTTACAAAGTCGCCGTCATTCAGGGTGAGGTCGACGCCGGTGAGCGCGCGCTTCTCGGTGACGGTGCCCTTGTTAAAGGTCTTCTTGACGTGCGAGAGCTTAAGCATCTGCCTCATCCCCCTTCGTGTAGGAGCTGCGGAGCTTATAGCGCTCCCAAACCACGGGCACGCACAGGGCCACAGCGACAATTACGGCGGAGAGCAGCTTCATGTCGTTGGCGTCCATGCCCAACTGCAGCACGATGGCGCGGATAAGGAAGTACACCACGGAGCCAAAGACGGCGGAGGCAAGACGGACGCTAAACTGCGTGAGGCCGCCGGGCAGCAGACGGCCGAGCACCTCACCGATAACAATGGCGGCAAGACCGATAACGATGGCACCGGTGCCCATACCAATGTCGGCATACTTTTGGCTCTGGCAGATGAGCGCGCCCGAAAGGCCGATGAGGGCGTTGGAGAGCACGAGGGCGATCATCTTGGTGGAGTTGGTGTTGACGCCCAGAGCGCGGATCATGTACTCGTTGTTGCCGGTGGCGCGCAGCGCCGAGCCGATCTCGGTGCCAAAGAACCAATACAGGATGGCAACGATAGCCACGGCGAGCAGGATGCCCAAGATGATGGCAACGGTGGACTGCGGCAGACCGGTCATATTGCTGACGGCCGAGAACACGGTGCCCTTGGCAAGAATGGGCGTATTGGACTTGCCCATGATGCGCAGGTTGATGGACCACAGGCTGATCTGGGTGAGGATTCCGGCGAGGATCGCGGGGATCTCGAAGACGGTGGTCAGAATGCCCGTGACGGCGCCCGCGATGGCGCCGGCGCACATACCGGCCAGCACGGCGAACAGCGGGTCGACGTTGTTATTGACGATGAGCACAGCGCAGACGCAGCCGCCGAGGGCAAAGCTGCCGTCGCAGGTCATATCGGGAATGTCGAGCAGGCGGAACGTGATAAACACGCCAAGCACCATAATGCCCCAGAGGACGCCCTGCGAAACGGCGCCCTGCAATGCAATGAGCATGCTTCATACCTCCTAGAATAGGGTGGACACGTGATTTTCCATAATAGCGGTAACAATGTATAAAAGAGCTGCGGACAGACGTTTTGTTTTACCTGAAACAAGCAGGGCGGACGCCGGTCTACAGCGCCCGCCCCTGTGGCTCAGATATTGAATAACGCGGCTAAAGCGCGAGCACGGGCTCTAGACGCATGCCGCGTATGGCATTACGCGTCCAGAGCGGAAAGGTCGATGCCCAGGGCTTCGGCCATCTCGTCGTTCTTGACGACGACCAGGTCCTTGCTCGAGAGGTGCTTGATCGGCATGTCTTCGGGCTTGGCCTCGCCCTTCAGGATCTTAACGGCCATCTCGCCCGCGGCGTAGCCCAGGTCCTCATAGTTGATGGAGAGGGTGAACAGGCCGCCGGCCATGCACATACCCTCCTCGCCAGTCACGAAGGGAAGCTTGTTTTCCTTGCAGATCTGGCCGACCTGCGAGGCACCCGCGGCGATGGTGTTGTCGGTGGGGGAGTACAGCGCGTCGACCTTGCCCACGGCAGACTCGACGACGGACTGAATCTCGTTGGAGCTCGAGACGGTGAAGTCAGTGTACTCGAGGCCCAGCTTGTCGAGCTCCTTCTTGGCGGCCTTGATCTGGACGTCGGAGTTGGACTCGGCGGTGCAGTAGAGCAGGCCGACCTTTTTAACGTCGGGCAGGACCTTCTGCATCATCTCGAGCTGCTCGGCGACCGGGGTGAGGTCGGAAGCGCCCGTGACGTTGGTGCCGGGCTTGTCGTTGTCCTGGACTAGGCCGGAGGCGGCGTAGTCGGTGATGGCGCAGCCCACGATGGGGATATCGGCCGTGGCGCCGGCGGCAGCCTGCGCGGCGGGCGTGGCGATGGCATAAATCAGGTTGACGTTGTCGCCTACAAACTTGTCGGCAATGGACTTACACGTGGACTGGTCGTTCTGGGCGTTCTTCTGGTCGATCTTGACCTTAAGGCCGCTCTTCTTGATGGCCTTGACGAAGCCGGCGTTGGCGGCATCGAGCGCGGAGTGCTCGGTGAGCTGCAGAACGCCGATGGTGTAGTCGGAACCGGCGGCAGCGGAGCCGGAACCAGAGTTGCCGCCGCATCCGGCGAGCGGGGCGAGCGCGAGCAGGCCGGCGGAGACCAGAAGGCTCCTGCGGCTGATGGTGATGTCCTTCATATCATTACCCCCAGTATAAAAATGGCTGGAAACACTGCACTGGGACAAAGTGCAAGTGGAACTATAGTAGCGCTGATGTCCATTTTTACAACAGCCTGGCGGGTTTTTTAATACAGAATCGGATGGGCGGTACGGGTAGTCGAATGGGCGGCGGAGGGTCTTATGCGGCGGAGGAGGCGTCGTCCTCGTCTAGGGCGGCGAAGAGCTTCTTGCCGTCGAGGAGACGTGTGGTGACGTTTCTCATTCGGCCAATCTCTACGGTGCGCAGCGTGTCATCGGCACCTCGGGCGTCATAGACCGTTCCCAGCAGATACGAGATGCCATCGCGCTGCCTGATGGCAAAGGGACGGAGTGTCATCCGTGCTGCTTCGGTTTCGCCACGCGTCGTGACGCTCGAAATATCAAAACTCACCGTGGTTCCGTGGTCGATGGCCTGCTCGACGAGCTCGCACGTGTCGATACGCTTGATGGGCGTGCGTGTTGCCTTGGTAGCCTTGCTGCCTGCGCTTGGAGCGGGTTCGGGTGTATCGAGGTAGCCGCGAACGTCGGCACTCGCCATGGCAACTAAATGCTGCGCCATGCTCTTGCGGATAGCGATAGGCGTGGAGCGGTTGCGCATGACCATACCGTGGAGCCGGATGATCTCTTCATCGGTGAGCGGGCGGGTAAGAAGTTTGTAGCCCACGCCGCGTTTGTACTCAATTTCGTATCCGGCATGGCGAAGCGCGGAGATGGCGGTGTAGATGCTGCGCCGCGCCGCCGAGATGGGCATGCGGGCGGGGTCGTCGGGATGGGCGAGGCGCCGGATCAACTCATCGGAAAGCATGGCCTTGTCCTCGCCGGTGTTTTCGCTTAATAGTTGCAGGATGCGAACGGCGCGATAGGCTGCCATCGAGGCGGCGCCCCTCGTCGTGGTGTCGTAGGTTTCAACAGCGGCTTCGGTCATCGTGCCCACGTCCTTTCCGTTTTGGGTGGCGACGGTATGGAGCCTAGGACGCGGGGCTTTCTCAGGGACGCAGGGCGCTCTGGGCGGTCGGTAGTCGTCGGCAAACGGCGGGTCGAGTTTTCAACAGCCCTGCTCAACTGACCAAAACCTTGCCAAAAGCTTGACGGATGCTGTTGAAAAAAGCGTCTCTCGACCGATGTCGAGAGACGCTTATGTGATGAGCGTTGGCGTGTGGCGACGCGAGCTAGCGTCCGACGATTAGAAGTCGGCGTTGCCCACGGTGCGCGGGTGCGGCAGGACGTCGCGGATGTTGCCCACGCCGGTCAGATACATGACCAAGCGCTCGAAGCCCAGACCGTAGCCGGCGTGCTTGCAGGAACCGTAGCGGCGCAGGTCAAGGTAGTACTTGTACTGCTCGGGATTCATGCCCAGGTCCTTGATGCGGGCCTCGAGCAGATCCAGGCGCTCCTCGCGCTGGGAGCCGCCGATAATCTCGCCAATACCGGGAACCAGGCAGTCGGCGGCGGCGACGGTCTTGCCGTCCTCGTTCATGCGCATGTAGAACGCCTTGATCTCGGCTGGGTAGTCGGTTACGAAGGTCGGGCGCTTAAAGTGCTCCTCGGTCAGGAAGCGCTCGTGCTCGGTCTGCAGGTCGATGCCCCAGCTGACGGGATAGTCAAACTTGTGACCGGCGGCGACGGCCTGCTCCAGGATTTCGACGGCCTCGGTATAGGTGACGCGGGCGAAGTCGGAGTTGGCGACATGGTCCAGGCGCTCGAGCAGACCCTTGTCCACAAACTTGTTGAGCATATTGAGCTCGTCGGGGCAGGTTGCCATGACGTCCTTAAGGACATACTTGAGCATGGCCTCGGCGTTATCCATGTAGTCGTTAAGATCGGCAAAGGCCATCTCGGGCTCGATCATCCAAAACTCGGCGGCGTGGCGCGTGGTGTTGGAGTTCTCGGCGCGGAAGGTGGGGCCAAAGGTGTACACGTCGCCAAAGGCCATGGCAAAGTTCTCGGCATTGAGCTGGCCGGACACGGTGAGGCTCGCATGCTTGCCAAAGAAGTCCTGGCTCCAGTCGACCTCGCCGGACTCGGTGAGGGGCGGATTTTTGGGGTCGAGCGTGGTCACGCGGAACATCTCGCCGGCGCCCTCGCAGTCACTCGTGGTGATGATGGGGGTGTTGACGTAGACAAAGCCCTGCTCCTGGAAGAAGCGGTGGATGGCGGCAGCCGCGACAGAGCGGATGCGGAACACGGCGCGGAACAGGTTGGTGCGCGGGCGCAGGTGCTGCTGGGTGCGCAGGAACTCGACGGTTGCGCGCTTCTTCTGCAGCGGGTAATCCGGGGCGCTCGTGCCCTCGACCTCGATGGAGGTGGCAGAAAGCTCGAAAGGCTGGGGCGCATCGGGGGTCAGCTTGACGGTGCCGGTGCAAATGAGTGCGGCCGAGACGTTTTGGTGGGCGATCTCGTCGTAGTTGTCGAGTGCCTCGCGGTTCATGACGACCTGCAGGTCGCGGAAGCAGCTGCCGTCGTTGAGCGTAACAAAGCCAAAGTTCTTCATGTCGCGGACGGACTTGACCCAGCCGGCGACGGTGACGGTCTGGCCGCCGAGCGACTCGGCATCGGCATAGAGCTGCGCGATTTTGGTGCGGTTCACGTATCCTCCCATAACGGTTGAATGATGGTTATCCATACAGTTCGATATTCTAGCAGCTCGGCTCATTTGGGCTATACAGATAAGGCATTGGCGGGATGGTTTTTCAAACGAAAAGCGCCCGCGGCCAAATGGTCGCGGGCGCTTGACGAGGTGCCTTTTGGCTGTGTGGCGCGGGGCCTGGCTACTTGGTCTTGGCTACCAGCAGCGGGTCGCCAAGCTTAACGAGCGGGTTGCCGCCGATAAGCGTGCCGGACTCGCCGACATGGTCGATGCTCTTAAGACGATCGAGCTCGGAGACGATGACGGTCACGATGTCCTCGTGACCAGCGGCCTTAATGGCCTCGCGGTCGAAGCTGATGAGCGGCTGGCCTGCCTTGACCACATCGCCCATCTCGACAAAGCGGGCAAAACCCTTGCCGTTCATTTCCACGGTGCCCAGGCCAACATGGATGAACACGCGCAGGCCGTCCTCGGTGATCATGCCGATGGAGTGGTTGGTGACAGTGGTGGCACCGATGCGGCCGTTGGCGGGCGCATAGATGGTGCCGGTAATGGGCTCGATGCCATAGCCCTGGCCAAGCATGCCCGAGGCGATCGTCTCGTCGGGAACCTCGTTCAGGTTGACGAGCACGCCGTTGACGGGGGCATAGATGACGCCTTCGCGGGTAGCGAAGCTTGCTGCGGGCGGAACGGACGCCTCGCCGGTCGAGGTGAAGGTGGACTTAAGCGAATCGAGCAGACCCATAGTTGCCTCCAACTTAAATAGGCGCATATCGCGCGTTTGGTTTGCCGGAAACGTTTCACATGTGTTTCGCGGCTTGGTCAACGCCCCTATTCTACGCTGCTCAACGATACCTCTGAACTGGGATTATGTGATATATCAGTTGAAGGGAAACTTATTGCCGGAGTGTTTCTGCGCCACGGGTTCAAGTGGGGTACGCTTGAAGGCGAAAAACAAGGGCGCATAATTTGCGCGAAGGGAGCACATATGATTGTCGAGAACCATGCGCTGTGGGGCGAGGAGCCGACCGAGGATTATCCGGCGACGTTTACGTATTTGGGTGCCGAGCCGTTGCCCGATAAACCGAATGGCCGCCGCCCCGCGGTGATTATCTGTGGCGGAGGTGCGTTTACGCATATCGCTCCGCATGAGCAGGATCCTGTGGCGTTTGCGTTTTTGGATCACGGTTACCAGGCCTTTGTGCTCAACTATGTCACGAGTTCTACGGGTGACGTGAGCTTTCCGCACCCCCAGGCAGATCTTGCCAAGATGGTCGCCACGGTGCGCGCCAACGCCGACGAGTGGCATGTCGATCCTAAGCGCGTGTGCGTCGTGGGCTTTTCTGCTGGCGGCATGATTTGCGCCTCGCTGGCAACACAGTGGAAGACCGGCCCCTTTGCGGCACTTGCCGGGGCGCGTCCGGACGACATTCGTCCCGATGCCGTGGTGCTGGGTTATCCATTGCTCGACTTTGCCTATGTACGCGACATGCAGACGCGCGATCCGCGCATTGACTTGCGCGTGCCCAAGACGGGCGGCAAGACGGGACGCGATTTGCTCAACGACTACCTGTCGATGGTGACGGGCGGCGAGGCAACTGACGAGCATCTGGCCGACATCTGCCCCACCACGCATGTTTCGCGTCAGATGCCGCCGACCTTTGTGTGGGGCGTGTCCGACGACAAGACGGCGCCGATCGCGCAGGTCTACCCGTTTGCGCAGCGCATGGCCGAGGAGGGCGTTGCATGCGAGATGCACGTCTTCGACCAGGGTGGTCACGGCCTTTCGCTCGGCAACGCCAACACCGCGGTCGACAACGAGGACAAGCAGGTGGCGGTCCGTCCCTGGATCCGCCTAGCCTTCCGCTTCCTGGAGCGCCATCTGTAAGAGTCCCGGCATCCAAGCCCTTCAATAACTTGCGGTGAAATAGTTCCTATCTGGGGCATCAACCAGCCCATCCAGGAACTATTCCACCGCAACTTCGTTTTTGATGCCCCGCCCGGAAACTGCGCCCCAGTTTTGCCTTTCAAGGTGGGACGCAGTTTCCCATAGGGCCTCGACTGGGAAAGCGCGTCCCGTTTCGAGCGGGGATTCCGGGATGCATTTTCCGTAAGAGGCCTGTTTGGGAAACCATATCCCGTTTCGGGCCGGAATTCTGGGATGTAGTTTCCCCGAGAGGCCTCATCGGGAAACTATGGCCCTGAACTCTCCTGCCTGTCCCCATTGCGCCAATTTGCTGATTGAACATCGTTGCATGTTCGCGCTATCATGCATGGTTAAAATTGGTTAGCCATGGCAAACGGTTAGCCTTGGTGAACATAAATACAACGCCCTGTGGGCGCCGGGGGAGGAACACGGACGTGAAGCTCGATACACTCGAGATTGGAAAGGACGCCGTTGTCGCATCGGTGGCATCGGACGATCAGGCACTCCGACAGCATATTTTGGACATGGGTCTAACGCCGGGCACCGAAGTCACCATGATGAAGTACGCCCCCATGGGCGACCCACTCGAGATCCGCCTGCGTGGCTACGAGTTGACACTGCGTAAGGACGATGCCGCTCGCATCGAGCTCGTGGGTATTCACGACACCGATACAGGTCCGCGCGCTAACGCCGCAATCGGCACGACGGAGCATCCGGCGCTGGGCGAGGGGACGTATTCGCCCCGTGCGGCAAAGACGGCCGTGCCCGAGGGCGCGCCGCTGCACTTTGCCCTCGCCGGCAACCAAAACTGCGGCAAGACCACGCTGTTCAACCAGCTGACGGGCTCCAACCAGCACGTCGGTAACTTTCCCGGCGTGACGGTCGACCGCAAAGATGGCACCATCCGTAACCATCCCGAGGCGAGCGTTACCGACCTGCCTGGCATTTACTCCCTGTCGCCGTACACAGGCGAAGAGGTCGTGAGCCGTCAGTTCATCCTCGACGAGCGTCCGGACGCCATCATCGACATCATTGACGCTACCAACATCGAGCGTAATCTGTACCTGACACTGCAGCTCATGGAGCTCGACCGTCCTATGGTCATCGCGCTCAACATGATGGACGAGGTGACCGCCAACGGCGGCGCCGTGGACGTCAACCTGCTCGAGAGTCTGTTGGGCGTGCCCGTTGTTCCCATTAGTGCTGCCCGCAACGAGGGTATCGGCGAGTTGGTGGATCATGCCTTGCACGTGGCGCGGTTCCGCGAGCGCCCTGGTCGCCTGGACTTTTGCGCGCCCGACGGTCCGGACGGCGGTGCGCTGCATCGCTGCATCCACGGTATTGCTAACCTGATCGAGGACCATGCCGTGACGGCGCACATCCCGGTGCGCTTTGCGGCGACCAAGCTGGTCGAGGGCGATGAGCTGGTAACCGAGGCGCTTCACCTGGATCGCAACGAGCTCGACGCCATCGAGCACATCATTACCCAGATGGAGGGCGAGGCCGGCACCGACCGCCTGTCCGCGCTGGCCGATATGCGCTTTAGCTTTATCGGCGACGTGTGCGGGCGCTGCGTCGTCAAGCCGCACGAAAGCCGCGAACACGTGCGCTCTGTCAAAATCGACCGCATTCTGACGGGTCGCTATACGGCCATTCCGGCGTTTCTGTTGATCATGGGCCTCGTCTTTTGGCTGACGTTTGGCGTGATCGGCGCGGCGTTGCAGGGACTCATGGAGGATGGCATCGCTGTCATCATCGCCTCGGCCGATGCAGGTCTTAAGGCGTTCGGAACCAACGACGTGGTGCGCTCGCTGGCTGTCGACGGCGTGCTTACGGGCGTGGGCAGCGTGCTGACCTTCCTGCCGATTATCGTCGTGCTCTTTTTGTTCCTCTCCATTCTGGAAGACTCCGGATACATGGCACGCGTGGCCTTTGTCATGGATAAGGTGCTGCGTCGCTTTGGCCTGTCGGGCCGCAGCTTCGTGCCTATGCTCGTCGGTTTTGGCTGTACCGTGCCGGCTATCATGTCGACCCGTACGCTCCCATCCGAGCACGACCGCAAGATGACGGTCATGCTCACGCCGTTTATGAGCTGCTCAGCCAAGCTGCCGGTTTACGGCTTGCTGTGCGGGGCGTTTTTCCCGCAGGCGACGGTTCCCGCCATGGTCTCGCTCTATCTGATCGGTATCGTGGTCGGCTGCGTCGCGGCTTTGGTGCTCAACCGCACGGCATTTAAGGGCGACCCGGTGCCGTTTATCATGGAGCTCCCCAATTACCGCCTGCCGAGCGTCAAGACGACGGTGATGCTGGCATGGGATAAGGCCAAGGACTTCATCACCAAGGCCTTTACCATTATCTTTGCCGCGACCGTGGTCATCTGGTTCCTTCAGACGTTCGACATCCGCTTTAACGTGGTCGCCGACCAGTCGCAAAGCCTGCTTGCCGGTCTGGGTAGCATCATCGCGCCGGTGTTGGCCCCGCTCGGCTTTGGCGACTGGCGCGCCTCGACGGCGCTCGTCACGGGGCTCATTGCCAAGGAGAGCGTCATCTCGACGCTCACGGTGCTTTTGGGCGCAACGTCGCCCGCGGCGCTGTCGACCATGTTTTCGCCGTTTACCGCCTACGTGTTCTTGGTCTTTACGTTGCTGTACCCGCCTTGTGTGGCGGCAATCGGCGCCGTCAAGAGCGAGTTGGGCGCGCGCTATGCCGTGGCCGTATTCGCGTTTCAGGTCGCCGTTGCCTGGATCGTGGCGTTTGTCGTGCATTCGGCGGGCATATTGCTGGGGTTGGCTTAGTTATGAATTGACGGCGCAACCTCTGTGTATCGAATTGTTTTCGGCCCCGCATCTGTACTGACGGATGCGGGGCCGTTGCTATATAATCGCCTCCGCTCAAAACGATTGGAGACGTTATATATGACTCAGACAAGGCAAGACGGCATCACGCTCAAGCAGTGGCTCCCACTCGTCGGGCTCACCTGCTGTGCGTTCGTGTTCAACACGTCGGAGTTTATGCCCATCGGCCTTTTGACTGATATCGCCGCGTCGTTCTCGCTCACCGAGGCCCAGGCGGGCATCATGATCTCGGTCTATGCCTGGGGCGTCATGCTGCTGTCGCTGCCGCTCATGGTGTTCGCCTCGCGCTTTGAGTTCAAGCGGATGCTGCTGGGCGTGCTGGCCGTGTTCTCGCTAGGTCAGTTCCTGTCCGCTGTGGCGCCGACCTATCCCATCCTGGTCTGCGCGCGCCTGGTGGTCGCTTGCGCACATGCCGTGTTCTGGTCAGTCGCCTCGATTATGGCCTCGCGCCTGGTCGACACTCGCCACGGCGCGCTCGCCATCAGCATGATCGCTACGGGCTCGTCCATCGCGCAGATCTTTGGCCTGCCGCTCGGTCGCGCCATTGGCTTGGCCGTGGGCTGGCGCATGACGTTTGCCGTGGTCGGGGGCCTCTCAGCCATCGCGGCCGTCTACCAGGCAGCGGTGTTCCCGGCCATGCCGGCGGGTGAGCGCTTTACCGTCAGACAGCTGCCCGAGCTGCTCAAGAACCCGCTCCTCATCGCGCTCTACGCAGTCACGGTCTTCATGGCGACCGGCTATTACGCAAGCTACAGCTATATCGAGCCTTTCCTGGCTCAGGTCGCCCATGTCGACGCAAGCGCTATCACCATGACGCTGACGGCGTTCGGCTGCTCCGGTCTGCTCGGAAGCTGGCTGTTCGGCCGCCTGTTCGATGGGCATCGCTTCCCGTTCTTGGCTATCACGCTCTCCGGCGTGCCGGTGGCCCTGCTGCTCATGGGGCCGGCCGCATCGTCGCTCGTGACAGTGCTTGCCGTCTGCGCACTGTGGGGTTGCTGCGCCACGGCCTTTAACGTGGCGTTTCAGGCCGAGCTCATCAAGCACACGCCGGCAGATTCGTCGGCCGTCGCCATGTCGATCTTCTCGGGCCTGTTCAATCTGGGCATTGGCACGGGTACCGCGATCGGCGGAGCCGTGGTTTCGGGTCCCGGTATCGCCTGGATCGGCTTCGCGGGCGGGTCGATTGCCGTCGTGGGCGTCATCCTCGCTATCACGGTGATGTTCCCGGCCATACGCCGCGCAAAGTCTGTCGCCTAATCACGTTTCCTCATCAGTTGCGGTGGAATAGTTCCTGTTTAAGGCCTCTGAAGGTCCAAGCAGGAACTATTCCACC
>CABUVB010000043.1 GCA_902494815.1 uncultured Collinsella sp.
AGGCCCGACGAGCCACGTTAACGAGCCGCCAAGATGGCGTCGATGAGCGTCAGTACGCCCCCGTCGTTGTTGCTCGGAATGCGCCACTTAGCATGCGCGTTCATGTGCTCCTCGGCATTGTCCACGATAAAGCTGTGACCGACGCGCTCCAGCATGGGGATGTCGTTGTACGTATCGCCCACGGCGGCGGCGTCGGCAATATCGATGCCCAGGTGTTCGCACAGGTGCGCGACGCCGGCGCCCTTGTCGACGCCCAGGTTCATAAAGTCGATCCACTCGCGCCCGGCGTTGGTGACGTAGAGCTTGTCCGAGAACTCGGGACTATAGGTCTCGCGGAAAGCGGGCTCGGCGTCGTAGCCGGGGAAGAAGACCGAAATCTTGTTGGACTCGAAATCAATGCCATCAAAGCTGTCGACGTAGTTGATTGTGTTGTAGTAGACGCTGATCTCGTCGTGGTATTGATGGTCGCGGGCAAGCACGTAGAACTCGTCGAAGCAGCAAAGGACGGGGACAGCGCGCGGATCCTCCGAGGCACGGCTCAAGACCTGCTGATACAGCTCCACGTCAATAGTGCTCTTATAGATATAGCTGCCGCGATAGATCACGCACGCTCCGTTGTCGGGACAAAAGGCGAGGCGGTTCTTGACGCCCTCGAACATCTCCTCGAGCTTGGGGGCGGGACGTCCGCTGGCGGGGCAGAATACGATGTCGGCGTCGGCGAGCTTGTCTAGGCGCTCATCAAGACCCTGGGGCAGCACGCGCTCGTCGGTCAGCAGCGTCTTGTCCATGTCGACGGCGAGAATCTTAATGTTTCCGATATTGGCGTCCGATTCGTAAGTTTGCATAAAAGCGAGCCTTTCGTTTCGAGATTGTTTCAGACGTTATAGCCATCAATTCGTAGTCGGGCGTATTTTCGCAGGAACGGAGCGTATTTGCACCACGCTTCACAAAGTAATGAAAAAACTTTTCAGAAATTTGAATTTGTCGCTTGTGCTGCGGGCACTTTAGCGTAATATAGCGACCATCGAAAACGGAGACGGAAAAACAACCGCTTACCGAGGAAAAGGTACCGTTTACGATATTAGAATTGCGCCCGGCGATAGGTGAAAGGAGAGGCAGATGCAGTTCGTAACGATCATCACCACTGCAGACAATGCCATCCGACGCCAGCGCGCAATTTCCCGACGACGATAACAATCGTCTCTGTCCGCATGGGGCGAATTGCCTCAACAGAGTCATTTTGAGGTCGTTGGGTTTTAGCACGACATTGCTGCATGTTTCTAGGGCATGTATGTGCTGATTTTTGCTATTTAACCTGATATTGCACGGTATATGACCTTGAAATGACTTGCAACTGACCGATGTTCTAACTAGCTACCAAGGGCGAAAGGAAACAGCCATGAGCAAGGAAAAAGTCGTTCTCGCATATTCCGGTGGTCTTGATACATCCGTATGTGTCAAGTGGCTCCAGGACGAGAAGAATCTCGATGTCGTTTGTGTCTGCGGCAACGTGGGCCAGGAAGAGACCGGACTGGATGCCAAGAAGCAGAAGGCGCTCGACCTGGGCGTTCTCGATTGCCAGGTGCTCGACCTGCGCGACGAGTTCTCCGATGAGTTCCTGACCAAAGCCATTGCAGCAAACTCCATGTACGAGAACAAGTATCCGCTGCTCTCCGCCCTGTCTCGCCCGCTGCTTGCCAAGAAGCTTGTTGAGGTCGCCCACGAGTTTGGCGCGACCTACGTCGCCCACGGCTGCACCGGCAAGGGTAACGACCAGGTCCGTTTTGAGGCCGCCGTCAAGGCCCTCGACCCCGAGCTCAAGGTTATCGCCCCGGTTCGCGAGTGGGACCTGAAGTGTCGCCCCGACGAGGTCGCCTATGCCCACGCCCACAACGTGCCGGTTCCCGAGGGTGCCAACGACAACCCCTACTCCATCGACGACAACCTGTGGGGTCGTGCCATTGAGTGCGGTCACCTGGAGGATCCCTGGAATGAGCCGCTCGACGACGCTTGGGTTATGACCAAGAATCCCGAGGACACCCCGGACACCCCGACCTACACCGAGATTGAGTTTGAGGCCGGCAAGCCCGTCGCCGTCGACGGCAAGAAGATGAAGCTCTCTGAGATCGTCATCGCCCTCAACAAGATCTCCGGCGACAATGGCTTTGGCCGTCTCGATCTGGTCGAGGATCGCCTGGTGGGCCTTAAGAGCCGCGAGTGCTACGAGGTTCCCGGCGCCCTGACGCTCATCACCGCCCACAAGGCGCTCGAGGACATCTGCGTCGAGGGCGACCTGCTCAAGACCAAGATCAAGCTCGAGCAGGATTGGGCCACCGCCGTGTACAACGGCCAGTGGTACAGCCCGCTCAAGAACGCGCTCGATGCCTTTATGGCCGACACGCAAAAGTTCGTGACCGGCACTGTCCGTCTGAAGTTCTTTAAGGGCAACTGCCATGTCGTCGGCCGCAAGAGCCCCTTCAGCCTCTACGACTACGGTCTGGCTACCTACGACCGCGACACCACGTTTGACGAGAAGGCCAGCGCCGGCTTTATCGAGATCGATACGCTGTCGCTCAAGACGTGGGCAAAGGTCCAGGGCCCCAGCTCTGCTGCTGCCCAGGCCTAGCGCCTCCTTCCCTTGGTATCCGCGCGGCCCATCCGCGTGATACATAACGGGCGCACGGGGTCCCTACCTTTCGTTATGCTTGCTGACACTTCTTAACATCGGTGGCCCCTACGTTCCGCCCGCATATATGATGCCGCGTCTGCGGCTGAGTCCGAGCCCCGCCGGGGTTGTCCGGCGGGGCTCCTTCTATCAATTTGGCGGCTCTGTGCCTATATATATGAGGAGTATCCATTATGTTCAATGCTATCGCGCATGCTTTGCTTGCCCTCGCGCCCGAGTTCGATGCTGTAAGGGTCGAGGACGTTCCTATGAGCCTGAAGGCCTGGATCGATGGTTCGCAGGGCAACATCCGGAGGGAGACGTTGGGCGCCAAGTGCATGGTGCGTCACTTCTTTGCAAATTAGCCACATGGCCCCGCGCGCGGCAGGGAGTGTGTAAAACTAGCGGTTGATAAATCGCTTTAGCGACAGGGCACATTGCTTTGGACGCTTGTTTTGGTATTTGGAGAAAGGAGACGGTTCCATGGCTCTTTGGGGCGGTCGTTTTGAGGCGGGCGTGGCCGAGGTCACGCAGGAGTTTGGCGCGTCGCTGCCGGTCGACAAACATCTCTATAAGCAGGATATCGCCGGCTCTAAGGCGCATGCCAAGATGTTGGCCGCCCAGGGCATCATCAGTGCCGAGGACGAGCAGGCGATTGCCAAGGGCCTGACCGGAATCGAACAGGATATCGATGCCGGCAACTTTACCTTCGACATCAACGATGAGGACATTCATATGTCCATCGAGAGCGAGCTGACGCGTCGCATCGGCGAGGCTGGCAAGCGCTTGCATACTGGGCGTTCGCGCAACGACCAGGTGGCGACCGATACGCGCCTGGGCGTCAAGGCGCTGGCCAAGGAGCTCATGGAGGCCAATCTTGAGCTGCGCCATGTGCTGGTGGATGCGGCCAAGAAGTACGACAAGGTGATTCTGCCGGGCTACACGCATATGCAGCACGCTCAGCCCGTGCTGCTCTCGCATCATCTGCTGGCGTATTTCTGGATGTTCGCGCGCGACTTTACGCGCCTGAAGGCCGCCTTTGATGCCGCCGACAACTGCCCGCTTGGTGCTGCCGCGCTTGCCGGTACGAGCTATCCGCTCGATCGCCAGATGACGGCTGCCGAACTTGGCTTTGCGGGCGTGATCCCCAACTCGCTCGATGCGGTTTCCGACCGTGATTTCCTGCTCGATCTGCATTACGCCGGATCCGTCATGGCGATGCACCTGTCGCGTCTTTCCGAGGAGATCGTGCTGTGGTCGAGCTCCGAATTTGGCTTTATCACGCTTTCAGACTCCTACTCCACCGGCTCGTCTATCATGCCGCAGAAGAAGAACCCCGACTTTGCCGAGCTTATCCGCGGCAAGAGCGGTCGCGTGTACGGCAACCTGGTGCAGCTGCTGGTAACCATGAAGGGCTTGCCGCTTGCTTATAACAAGGACTTGCAGGAGGACAAGGAGGGCGCGCTCGATACCGCCCATACGCTCATGCAGTGCCTGTCCGTTATGGCCGGAATGATTTCGACTTGGACCGTCAACGAGGATGCCATGGCGCGCGAGTGCGGCGTGGGGCACCTTGCCGCCACCGATGTTGCCGATTACCTGGCCAAGCGTGGCCTGCCGTTCCGCGAGGCACATGCCGTGGTGGGCCATCTGGTCCTGATGTGCGAGAAGCGCGGCTGCAATCTTGAGGACCTGCCGTTTGAGGTGTTCCAGGAGGCAAGCCCGCTCTTTGAGCGCGACATTACCGAGGCGCTCGACATCCCGTCGATTGTCGCCGCGCGCACGACCGAGGGCGGCACCGCCCCTGCCGCCGTTGCCGTGCAGCTGCAGCGTGCCGAGGCGCAGCTCGTGGTCGACGAGGGTGTGTTTGGGTCACTGACTAAGGTCGTCGAGATGGGCCACGGGGTAAAGTAGGGATTTGGCTGAAGCCGTTTTGGCCATTTATTGATAAATCGTTTTCACTTTACGGGCGCCTGCTGATGTGGGCGCCCGTATTTTGTTGCTATGGGGGAGGGGCTTGTCGAGAACTTCTGTAGGACCTTTGGGCAGGTTGTGAAGGGGTTACGTTCGCGGGCGGCAACCGACCGCCTGCTCTGTTCGATGCGGTTGATGGGCGGTCGGATGGTACTCTAATCGGGCTTCGAAACAGAAGTGACACATATGGAGCGCTTTAATAAATTGCAACGTTTCAATAAACAGCTTTTTGTTTAACTGCAGCTAAAACTCTGTTACGATGCAGTCCAGGCGGGTGCCGGAATGGGACTTGGGCACGCGCGAACCTACTTGAAAGGCTACTTTTATGGCTATCGAGAAGACCTTCATCATGATTAAGCCCGACGCCGTGCGCGACCGCAAGATCGGCGAGATCGTTGCTCGCATTGAGCGCAGCGGCCTTGTCATCGAGCGCATGGAGATGACCACGCTCGAGCGCGCTACCGTCGAGGAGCACTACGCCCATCTGGCCGACAAGCCCTTCTTTGGCGGTCTCTGCGACTTTATGACGAGCGGTCCGGTCGTCAAGATGGTCGTTTCCGGTCTCTCCGCTGTTGCTAAGATGCGCACCCTCATGGGCGCTACCAACCCGCTTGAGGCTGCTCCTGGTACCATCCGCGGCGACTTTGCCGTCGATGTCAACGCCAACGTGATTCACGGCTCCGACTGCCTGGAGAACGCCGAGATCGAGATCAAGCGCTTCTTTGGCTAAACCAGCTTTGACTCCTTAAAGCTGTTAGCGTGTGGCTTGGGCGCCGCGGAACTCCATCCGCGGCGCCCTTTTATTCCAAAATCTATGAAGGGGCCCGCTCGGACATGTGTTCCGAGCGGGCCCCTGCTGTTTGCTTGTGGCACTGAATAGTTTAGGCTTCGTCGACAACCTTAAGGCCGCGCGTGTGGTCGATCTCGTTGAGAAGGTTAACGCGGCGCTCGTGACGACCGCCCTCAAACTCGGCGTCGAGCCACTCGTCGACAATCATCTTGGCGAGCTCGGAGCCCACGACGCGGGCGCCAAAGGCGAGCACGTTGGTATTGTTGTGCATGCGGGAGAGCTTGGCACTGAAGGGCTCGGAGCACACGACGGCGCGTACGCCCTCGACCTTGTTGGCAGCCAGGCTGATCCCGACGCCGGTGCCACAGATGAGGATGCCCAGGTCGACATCGCCGTTGGCAACGGCCTTACCCACCTTGTAGCCGGCGATGGGGTAGTCAAAGCTCTCGGAGGTGTCGGTGCCAAAGTTCACGACCTCGCAGCCGCGCTCCTTCAGGTGCTCGGAAATGATGTTCTTGAGCTCGACGGCGGCGTGGTCGTTACCGATACCGATCTTCATGGATGGTTCCTCTCTGGTCTGTGCGGCGCAAATGCTAAAGGTGTTTACCGCGTTCGACTGCATGATAGCGCGACTTTTGCGTAAACGCTCGAGCGTTTTTTGGTCAAACGCTTTAGCAGGCAACAAGACTGACTTCTTGTAAATGAATGTCGTCAGTTTGCGCTTGAGCGCCGTCTGCCGGAACCATGGTTGCGGTTTTTGATGCATTGTTATCAAATAAAGGAGCTAACTATTATGAGAGCCCAGCCCGTTATACAAGCAGGAGATACCTATGCCTACCGATTCCATCCGTGATGCCGCGTTTTGCGATGTTTTGAACCGCGAACTTGTCTGCGCGCTCGGCTGTACCGAGCCCATTGCCGTTGCCTATGCAGCGGCGCTGGCGAGTCAGACGCTCGGTTGCGAACCCGATCATATGGATGTTGCCTGCTCGGGCAATATCATCAAGAACGTTAAGAGCGTGACCGTGCCCAACTCGGGCGGCATGCGCGGTATTGAAGCGGCGGCCGTGCTGGGTGCCGTGGGCGGCGACGCTAAGAGCGCGCTCGAGGTGCTCGAGAGCGTTAACGATGAAGACCGCGCTCGCGTGGCCGAGCTCCTTGCCGACGCCGGCTACTGCGATGTGTCGCTTGTCGAAGGTGTGCCCAACCTCTACATCAAGGTGACTGCGACGGCCGGGGGCCATACCGCGGTCGTCGAGATTACCGACCACCACACTAATGTCACGTGCCATACGCTCGATGGTATTCCGGTATGCGGCAAGTCGGCGGGGGAGTGTGCCGCCTGCGCCGAGCGCGTGGTGGCCGAGCGTGCGGCGGATAAGGCCGATACCCCTATGAGCATCGAGTCCATCATCGACTTTATCGAGGACGGTGACATTGAGGACGCCCGCGCTGCCGTTGAGCGTCAGATTGAGCTGAATGGCGCAATCAGTGCCGAGGGCCTTGCGCACGCTTGGGGCGCCGAGGTGGGTCGTACGCTGCTGGGTGCTCGTGCCGATGACGTCGCCTGCCGTGCCCGTGCCCGTGCGGCCGCCGGGTCCGACGCCCGCATGAACGGCTGCGCGCTGCCGGTCGCCATTGTGTGCGGCTCGGGCAATCAGGGCATTACCTGCGCATTGCCCGTCATGGAGTATGCCGAGTACCTGCGTTGCGACCACGAGCGCCTGGTGCGCGCCGTGATGCTGTCCGATCTTATCGCCGTGCATATCAAGAGCTATATTGGTGCTCTCTCGGCGTTTTGCGGTGCTATTTGCGCTGCGTGCGGCGCCGGCGCTGCGATTACCTGGCTGTGCGGTGGCACGCGCGAACAGATTGGCGCGACGGTCTCGAATACGCTTGGCAACGTGGGCGGCATCGTGTGCGACGGCGCCAAGGCGAGCTGTGCCGCCAAGATCTCGGCTGCCGTTGATGCGGCGATTCTGGGCCACGATATGGCTATGCAGGGTCGCGGCTTCCGCGCCGGCGAGGGCCTGATCCAGGATACCGTTGAGCAGACAATCGCCAGCATGGGCTACGTGGGCCGTGTGGGTATGAAAGATACCGACGTCGAGATCCTCAACATCATGATCGGCAAAACCCAGGTCTGTTAAGACAGTTCGTTGGCTATTTGGTGTTCGTAGAAGGCTTCTACTACGGCGTTAAAGTCGCGGGCGAAGTCTTCCATGGTTCCGCGCCAGGTTGCTCGGCTGGGCTTGCCTTGGCCCACAAAGGCGGTTTGGATGCCGCAATCGGGGGACGGGAAGTCGCGTTTGGGATCGTTGCCCACCATAAGGACCTCGTGTGGCTCGAGCCCCATCACCTGAAGCTGCTCTAGATAGTAGGTGGCATCGGGCTTGCAGCGGGTGGTGTTTCCCATGTGCGTGACGAGCTCAAAGGGGGCGTCGGCCAGGTCGCCCCAACCCATGCGGCACTCGATGGCCCCTTGGGGAAAGCTGGGGTTGGTGAAGAGCGCGCAGCGCAGTCCTGCATCCTGTACGGCCTGGAGCGCGGCGTGTGCGCCCGGCATGGCGTGGGCGTTAATGACATCGTCGTTCTTGTACGGAAGAACTTCGAGGTCATAGTAGGTAAACGCCTCGTAGATGAGGGGATCGGAGAGGCAGATCCCGCATCGGCGCTCGACCTCTTCTTGGTAAAACTCAAGATTGGTGCGGTTGTCCGTGCCGCTGCGGCGATTGGCGTTGAGGTCGACCAAGATAGTGCCGAGGCGTGCCATCGTGCCACCGCGGCTGCGGCGCCCGATATCCGCGAGCATCGAAGAGACATCCTTAAAATAGCGAAGGATGAACGCGTTGAGGTTGATGCTGAGAAGCGTTTCGTCCATATCGAAAACGACTGCTTTGAGCACGCGGGCACCTTTCTCGAAAAATCGATCTAGAATCGTTGGCTCCGGATACTTTACCCCAAAGCCGAATGCCTGGCTGGTTATCGTCAAGTTGCGGAGACGTGTGTTCATAAGATTACGAAAAAGTCTCCACACGAGTAAAAAATCGCAGTTCACGCTTGAAATCGAACTCATTTCCCCGTAACCTATACGAACGTGATTGCATAAGCGTCACATTAGTATCTGTCGGCTCCCGAGTGTTCCTAAACGTTGTGTGCTTGTCGCACCCTTCTGTAGGCCCTAGCAATCGGGGCCCCGTAGTTCGAAAGGGGTCCACCTTTGAGTGAGATTCAGAACTCGTCCATTTTCTCTCTTGACGATGTCAACGAGGAGGAGATGAACAACCTCATCGACGGTACGATTACCGACTTTGATGAGGGCGATCTCGTTAACGGCACTGTCGTTAAGATCGAGCATGACGAGGTGCTCGTTGACATCGGATTCAAGTCCGAGGGCGTTATCCCGGTCCGCGAGCTGTCCATCCGCAAGGACGCTAACCCTGCAGACATCGTTGCACTCGGTGATCCCATCGAGGCTCTGGTTCTTCAGAAGGAGGACAAGGACGGTCGTCTGGTCCTGTCCAAGAAGCGTGCCGAGTACGAGCGTGCTTGGAACCGCATCGAGGAGAAGTTCAACTCCGGCGAGAACGTCGAGGGCGAGGTTATCGAGGTTGTCAAGGGCGGCCTGATCCTCGACATCGGCCTGCGTGGCTTCCTGCCCGCTTCCCTCGTCGACCTCCGTCGTGTCAAGGACCTCACCTCCTACATGGGCACCCGCATCGAGGCCCGCGTCATCGAGATGGACCGCAACCGCAACAACGTCGTCCTCTCCCGTCGCGTCGTGCTCGAGGAGTCCCGTAAGGCCGAGCGCTCCGAGATCCTGTCCAAGCTCAAGTCTGGCATGCGTCTCCAGGGCACCGTTTCCTCCATCGTCGACTTCGGCGCCTTCGTCGACCTCGGCGGTATCGACGGCCTCATCCACATCTCCGAGCTTTCCTGGAACCACGTCAACCATCCTTCCGAGGTTGTCAAGGTCGGCCAGGAGGTCGAGGTCGAGGTTCTCGACGTCGATCTCAACCGCGAGCGCATCTCCCTGGGTCTCAAGCAGACCACCGAGGATCCGTGGCGCGCACTGGTCAAGAAGTACCCCGTCGGCGCTATCGTCGAGGGCACTGTGACCAAGCTTGTCCCGTTCGGTGCTTTCGTCGACCTGGGCGAGGGCATCGAGGGCCTGGTGCACATCTCCGAGATGGCCAACAAGCACGTCGATCAGCCTTCTCAGGTCACCCACGTGGGCGACAAGGTTCAGGTCAAGGTCATGGAGATCGACCTCGACCGTCGTCGTATCTCCCTGTCCATGAAGTCCGCTGCTGAGACTCTGGGCGTCGAGATCGAGGTTACCCCGCTTCCTTCCGAGAAGAAGGACGAGGAGACCGACGCCGAGTAAATCGGTTTGACAATCACTTGTTTTAAGGGATCCGTCCGCAATGGACGGGTCCCTTTTTGCATTTGCTGCTGAGGCGCGCGATGCTACCCGTGCGCAATGCTGCCCGGGTTGTCTGTTTGCTATTGGGTTGTCGGTGCGTGAAAAATGCCGACAACCCGCCTCGGGGAGGAGGCGGGAACGCACCGAGTAGACGGAGGGGTGCGGAGCGCGGTCGCGTCTCGACTGACGACGTTGCCCATCGACAGGACCATTGTAGCGCATGGCGGTTCTTGGTTTATCGTGTCGAGCGTTTGCGTTGTGCCATTGCCTGCGGCAACGGTGTGTTACACTCTTGCACTGCTGAGTGGGCTAGACGGTCGCGCGATGTGCTGCTTGCAGTACGCGTGAGGAAAGTCCGGGCTCCAGAGGGCGGGATGCCGGCTAACGGCCGGGCGGAGTGATCCGACGGAAAGCGCCGCAGAAAAGAAGACTCCCACCTGCGTCGCAAGGCGTAAAGGGAAAAGCTGAAACGGTGGTGTAAGAGACCACCAGCGTCGTGGCAACACGGCGGCTTGGCAAGCCCCATCCGGAGCAAGCGCGAATAGGAACGCTATGGGCCGGCCCGGTCCGCGTTCGGGTAGCGTGCGTGGAGCTGCATGGTAACGTGCAGACAAGATAAATGACCGTTCACGACAGAACCCGGCTTATCGGCCCACTCGGCACTTTGTTGACGCTGCGACGGCGTCAGCTGGCCGATTTGGCGCTCATTCGTCGGTCGCCGCCATAAGGCGTGCTCTCTCCTCTTTCGGGCCAAATCGACTCAGCTGACGCCGTCTCGCTGTCTTTGCCTGGTCATTGACGTTGCCGTTCTATTTACTGGGGTTATCGGTACGGCCTTTGCCGTATTATTGAGGCTGTTTGTTGCTGCACTTTATTCTGTTGAGGGGCTTTGTTGGACAGCTATTTTACACTGCAATTGAATATTGAGGCTTCGGGCGAGTTTGTGGACCGCAAGAGCCGGTTTATTGCCCAGCTGGTCCATATTGAGTCCGAGGACGAGGCGAATGCCTTTATCGAGATGGTTCGCAAGCGTCATTACGACGCTCGGCACAATGTTCCCGCGTGGATTTTAGTCGATGGACGCGAGCGCCAGAGCGATGATGGTGAGCCGAGCCGCACGAGCGGTATGCCGACGCTCGAGGTGTTGCGCGGTGCGGGGCTCAAAAATGTTTGCTGCGTAGTGACGCGCTATTTTGGTGGCACGCTGTTGGGGCCTGGTGGCTTGGTACGCGCCTATACCGCGGCGACGCAGGCGGCGGTGGCCGCGGCTCAGGAGGCCGGGCAGATTGTCGAGATGACGAGTGTCGTGCCTGTTGACGTGCATGTGGCCTATCCGCAGTACGAGCAGGTGCTTCGTTTGGCGCAGGATTCGGGTGCCAAGGTTTCGGATACCGATTTCGCGGATACCGTGACGATTCATTTGGTGTTCAAAGTGGGGGAGCAGGAGTCGTTTTGCGCTAAGATGCGCGAGCTTATGGCGGGGCGCGAGGAGATCGAGGTCGGCGCTCCCGAATTTGCAGAGTTCTAACGGCGACGGCCGGCGTGCATTTGGATGGGTACCA
>CABUVB010000044.1 GCA_902494815.1 uncultured Collinsella sp.
GCCTCGTGGAGCTCTTCGACGCTCTGGTTCAAAACGACGGACGTTGCATCCTCGACGCCGCTCGTGATGGCGACCGGGGTGGCGATACCGAACCACATGACCACGATCGCGAGGGCGATCTCGGGGATGATCATGAGGGCGGGCACCTCGTGGCGCTTCATGCCCTCGGGCGCCTTGCCGAAGATGGACTTGAGCGCGATGCCGGTAAGGGCGAAGTACACGCCGGTGAGGCCGATGGCCACGAGCACGACCACCCAGATGGGACCGGACTGAACGCCGGCCACGAAGGTGAGGAACTCGGAGATGAACAGGGCGAACGGCGGGAAGGCGGCGAGCGCGAGCAGGGCGATGATGGTGAGCGCTGCCGTGACGGGAGCGATCTCGACGACGCCCTTGATCTTGTTCAGGTCGCGGGTGTGGTAGATGTGCTGGATGTTACCGGCCATGCAGAAGGCGAGCGCCTTCGTGAAACCGTGGAAGATGCAGTGCAGCAGGCAGGCGGCGATACCGAGCGGACCACCGATACCCAGGCACAGCGCGACCACGCCGACGTTGTCGACGGAGGAGTACGCGAAGCGGCGCTTGATATCGTCCTGCTTAAAGATGCACAGGGCGGCCACCAGGATGGACAGCGTGCCCAGGATGAGCAGGAGCGTACGCGGATAGGTGTCGCCCACCGTGATGATGGACAGGGAGTAGAAGCGGATGATCACCAGCATGGCGCACTTGAGCAGCACGCCCGAGAGCAGCGCGGAGACCGGGCTCGGAGCCTGGGAGTGCGCGTCGGGCAGCCAGGTGTGCATGGGGAACAGGCCCGCCTTGGTGCCGAAGCCGATGACGATGAACGCGAACGCGAGGCGCACGAGCATCGGGTCGAACTGGTCGGCGTAGGGCATGATGGAGGTGAGGAAGGCGGCCTCATGCGCGTTGGGCATGATATCGGCGGCGTTCGCGTAGATGAGCAGCGTGCCGAACAGGCCGAAGGCCACACCGGCGGTGCAGACCATCGCGTACTTCCAAGACGCCTCGAGCGCCTGCTTGTTCTTGTAGATGCCCACGAGGAACACGGTCGACAGCGTAGTGGCCTCGACCGCCGCCCAGGTGAGGATGATGTTGTTGGACAGGCAGGCGAGCAGCATCGTGAAGACGAACAGGCTGAACAGCGCGTAGTACTGCTTGGTGCGCTCGGCCGGCATGGTCTTCTCCTCGATATCGATCTTGATATAGGAGATGGAGTACACGCCGGTGATGAACCCGATGATGCTTACCAGAAGGACGAAGATCGACGAGAGCGAATCGAGATGGAGCCACAGGCCCAAAGCGTCGATATTCTGCCCGCTCGAGAGCATGGTTCCCGCGGTGACGACCGAAAGGACAAGGGTCGCCGCGACGGAGATGGTGTTGAGCCCCGCGAAGACGTTGTAGGACGTCGTCTTGGGGAGCGCAGCCATAATCAGGGAGAACACGAGAGGACAAGCGAGCAGGGCGACCGTCAGCATTGAAACATCCATGGCCTACCCCTTCAATTCGGTCAGGTCGTGGGAGTCGAGCGACTTGGTGTCGTTCCAAATCCTCACGACGACGGCGGACATGATGATGACGGCGAAGATGGCGTCGGTGGCGATGCCGATCTCGATGATCTCGGGGGCCGTGGGCGCGAGCAGAGCGAGCGTCACGTGGCTACCGTTCTCCATAAGGCAGTACCCGAAGATCTGCTTGAGGATGTTGCGCTGGGAGATGATGCACGTGAGGCCGACGAAGAAGTGCGCGAAGCTGATGGCGAGGGCCGGAGTGGCCACCTCGGCGGTGGGCAGGCTCAGGCGCGTGACCACCGCGAAGCAGACGGCCACCTCCAGACCGGTGAGGATGATGGTCCAGGCCGGCTTGATGGAGGAGGTCAGCGTGCTATCGGCAGGCGAACCCATCTTCTTGTAGGCACGGTTGAGAATGAACGGAACGAGGATCACCTTGGTGACGAAGGCCGACGCGGCCCACATGAGAAGCTCGGTGGCACCGGTGGTGAGGCCCAGGGTGAGCAGCACGCCCACCAGGACAGCCGACTGGATCGCGTACCACTTGATGGCGGACGGGATGGTCTTCGAGACGACCACCATGGTGGAGGTCACGATCAGAAGACCGCCCAGGATATTGACTAACGAATAACCCATGTCCTACCTCCTAACCCATCCAACTAGAGGACAGAGGACCGGCGACGACGACCATGATCATGAGGACGACGAACACGAACGCCATGGCGCGCGGAAGGGGCTGGCCGGCGGCCACGGTCTCGCTCGGCTCACCGGGCAGGACCTTACCCATCCAACGCAGGAACCATGCGAAGGTGGCGACGGTCTCGACGACCATGACGCACACGAGGACAAAGATGACCGTGTTGGTAGCACCAACCGCGAAGCCACCGGAAATGATCTGGAACTTGGAAAAGAACGTGCTCATGGGGGGCACGCCGGCGATAGCGGTCGCGGCGACCGCAAAGCCCACGCCCGTGACCGGGTACTTCTTCATGAGGCCCTGGATCTTGGGCAGCATACGGGTTCCCAGCGTGAAGCTGAGAGAGCCAGCGATGAGGAAGAACAGGGTCTTGGTGAACGCGTGGTTGAAGATGTGCTCGACGGCGCCGTTAAACGCCATCTGGCTTCCGAACACGGAGAGGCCCAGGCCAAAGAACACGTAGGCGAGCTGCGCGATCGTCGAGAAGGCGAGCAGGCGCTTCATATCCTTCTGGGGCAGGTACATGAGGAAGCCGAAGAGCATGGTCACGACGGCGTCGATGATGGCGACCCAACCGACGATCTCGGGGATATCGCCGGCGCTCGCAAGAGCGCGGGCGAACACGCACACGCCGACCTTAACCATGGACGCGCCATGAAGGTAGGCGGAAACGGGCGTGGGGGCCTCCATTGCGGAGGGCAGCCACATGTAGAGCGGGAACTGGGCGGACTTGGCCCAAGCAGCGAACAGGATGAGCAGCAGCACGACGGTCTTCATACCGGAATCGAGCTGGGAGATCGCGCTCAGCGCGAACGTGCCGGTTCCGGCGAACAGGAAGGCCGCGCCGATGTAGAGTCCCAGAGCGCCGATATGGGTGATGATGAGCGCCTTCATACCGGCTTTCTTGGCCGTGGGCGTCATGTAGTAGCTGATGAGGCCCCAGGAGCACACACCGGTGATCTCGAAGAAAACGAGCTGGCCGACGATGGTGGAGCTGTAGGCGAGACCAGCCATGGCGCCGATGAACGTGGAGAAGTACACGTAGAAGCGACGACGGGGCGCGTCGGGATGCTCCTTATTCTTATCGCTCATGTACGGGAACGAATAGATGACGACGAGCAGGCCGATAGCGACGAACGCGGGTGCGAGCAGCGTGCTCATCCGGTCGAATATGAAGCCCATGACCAAGGTCTGGCCCATACTCGCCCAGGTTACATCGACCGCGTTCATGCCGTTTCCGGCAAACGTCGCGGCCAAGCCAACGGAAGCGACCGTGGCGATGCCGCCGGCAAAGGCGCAGATCCATTTAGCGTAGGGACGCGGCAGCATGACGATGAGCAGGGAGCCCAGCATGGGGACGGCGATCGCCACCATGGCAAAGAGGGACAAGCTCGATTCGATTGACATAGTTTCTCCCTTCTCCCTACACGCCTACGACGACGAAGACGAACGCGAGGACCGCGATGCCGACGACGGCCCAGGTCTGGTTACCGAGCACCTTGAAGCGCGAACGGGAAACGGAGTTCTCGAGCACGCCGTAGACGACGAAATCGACCAGGCACTTGACGAGGAAGACGACGGCGCCCACGAGAGCGGTGACGCCGATGGTCGCGGGCTCTCCCCAGGGGATGAAGATGGAGGTGAACCAAGCGACGACCACGACCTGCTTCATGCCCATGGCGAGCTTCATCATGGCCAGGGACGGGCCGGAGAGCTCGGCGAGCGGGCCCTCCTGGAGCTCCTGCTCGGCTTCGGCCTGATCGAACGGAAGCTTGCCGAGCTCCATGTAACAGGCGGCCGCGAAGGCGACGCCGGCGAGGATAACGGCGACGACGCTCGAGACGTTGCCCGTAACGATGTGCTGACCCATGGTCGCAATGTCCGTGGAGCCGCACACGATGGCGACGGTGAACAGCGCGATGAGCATGGACGGCTCGATGAGCACGCTCATGAGGAGCTCGCGGATACCGCCGAAGCCCGCGTAGGCGTTGGAGGAATCCACGCCGGACAGCGCGAAGAAGAAGCGGGACAGCGCGAGCGCGTACATGATGGTGATGGCGTCACCAAAGACGGGCATGGGGCTCTGGAGCGTGAACATGGGCAGGCCCATGGCGAGCATAAACGACACCGCGAGGAACAGCGGCGGCATGATGCGCAGCACGAAGCTCGAGTCGGAACTCACGGACTCGGGACGCGCCATGAGCTTCGCGAGGTCCCGGTAATCCTGAAGGATGGACGGACCGCGGCGATTGTGCATCTTCGCGCGAATCACACGGGCGAGGCCGGAGAAGAAGGGCGCGACCAGCATGACCACGAGGCCCTGCGCCATCGCAAGAACGATGTTCATAATATCCTCTCCCCTCTCTAGACCATGACCACGGCGAGCACGAGGAAGACCACGAGCGCCGCGACGATGTAGCAGATGTATACGGAGTAGTTGCCGCCCTCGATCTTGGAGGCGAGGCCGGCCAGCTTGTCGGCACCCTCGCTCGGTGCATCGACCAGGAAACGGTCGGGCAGGGGCTCGACGCCCTGGGCGACACCGGTGAGCTTCTGGAACACGTGCGCGATGGACCAGCAGATCTTGGTGCATACCTCGCGCAGGGTGTAGAGCGGGCCCATGAAGAGCTCTACGTCGGACGCGAAGCTCGTGGCGACGACGGGCATGTGCTCGTTGGGCTCGTAGCCGCACGCCCAAGGGTCGGTCTTCTTAGCGGGGGCCTTGGCGCCGAGGCAGGACCTCAACGCGAACGCGAGGCCGGTGAGGACCACGAGCGCGATGGCGATCGCGGGGGTGGAGGTGGCGGCACCGGAAATCTCGTTCACGAGAGACACGCCCGAGGTGGCTGTGACGGCGGAGCCGGCAAGCACGCTCTGGGCGACGTCGCCCAGAACCGGGGCGATGACCGGGGAGCCGATTCCCAGTACCACGCAGATGGCCGCGAGGAGCATCTGCGAGAACAACATCGGAGCCGGGGACTCCTTGGCGTTCGCGGCCTCCTGGGAACGAGGGCTGCTCGCGAACGAGACGCCGTAGGCCTTCACGAAGCACGTGACGGCCAGGGCACCGGTGATGGCGAGGGCGGCCGCGGAGGCGACGGCGAACACCATGACGACCGGGTCGGAGAGCGTCGAGATGTTGAACAGGGACTGGTAGGTGAACCACTCGGAAACGAAGCCGTTGAGCGGCGGGATGGCCGAGATGGCAAGGGCACCGATGAGGAAGCAGACGGCCGTGACCGGCATGCGGCGGAACAGACCGCCCATCTTCTCCATGTTGCGCGTACCCGTGGCATAGAGCAGGGAGCCCGCGCCGAGGAACAGCTCGCCCTTGAACATGGCGTGGTTGAGCGTGTGGTAGAGGGCGGCCATGAGCGCGATCGTCGCGATGACGTCGTTGCCCAGGGCGTGCGCCGTCATGGACGCGCCGACACCGAGCAAGATGATGCCGATGTTCTCGACGGAGTGATAGGCAAGCAGGCGCTTGATGTCGTGCTCGTGGAGGGCGTAGACGACACCCAGGACCGACGAGATGGATCCGAAGACCAGGACCATGAGGCCCCACCAGAGCTGGACGCCCGAACCCGAGAGCAGGTCGAGACCGACCTTGAGGATTCCCAGGATGCCGATCTTGATCATGCCGCCGGACATGAGGGCGGACACGTTGGACGGCGCCTCGGGGTGCGCCTGGGGCAGCCAGGAGTGCAGCGGAATGATACCGGCCTTCGCGCCAAATCCGAAGAACGCGAGGACGAAGCACGCGGAGGAGACGGCGGGTCCAAAGTCATGCGTACGGAAATCACTGAAGCTGAAGGAACCGCCCACGCCGTTGGTCATGAGCAGGAAGCTCGCCATGATGAGAACGAAGCCCACGTGAGCGATGACGAAGTAGAGCCAACCGCCCCTAATGGAGTTCTTGTTCTCCTCGATAACGACAAGGAAGTAGCTCGTAAGGGACATGAGCTCAAAGGCGACCAGGAACCAGAACACGTTGTCGGCGGTGATGACGAGCATCATCGAGGCGACGAAGGTGTTCATAAAGAAGCCGGCGCGCCCGACCTTGCCCGGGTACTCGTCGAAGTAGGACAGCCCGTAGATGAAGCCCGCAAAGGCGAGAATCGAGATGAGGACCACGATCAGGCCCGCAAGGCCGTTGAGCAAGAGCTCGAGACGGGCGAACGGGAAGAAGAAGACCGTGTTGAGGGACGAAACGTCGCCAAGCACGGCCTCGAGGCCCGCGATGAACGACAGCACGGCCGCGACGGCGCCGATCAGGCAGCCGGCGGTCTTGGCGGCGTTGTCGGCCTTAATCAGCAGAACCGAGGCGAGCGCACCGATGCACGAGACGGCAAGCGATGCGATAAACAGCGTCATGCTATCCATTGTTTACGCTCCCTTCTGCTTTCTCGGACAGACCCTGGGCCACAGCGGTAACGTCGACGACCGGACCGTTTTCGATCGAGCGCAGGCGCTTGGCCTCGTCGAGCTCGCGATCGGCCGCGCCGCCCATGACGGTCAGCGCCTTGGTGGGGCACGCCGCCACACAATGCGGACCGTCCGGATCGAAGGCGCACAGGTCGCACTTAACAGCGCAGGTGTACTGGCCGGGAGCCCACGTAAGCAGGCTGCTCAGGGACTTAGGATACGAAGGCGTCGGGTCGCACATGCCTGCGACGCCGGCGATAGACGTGCCATCGGGATGGATGGCTCCGAAGGGGCACGCGATGGCGCACAGCCTGCACCCGATGCACTCCTGCTCCTTGACGTGGATGCGATCGCCATCGTGCTCGATGGCATTCACCGGGCAAACCTCGGCGCAGGGGGCACCCTCGCAATGGTGGCAGGCAAGGGCGGCCGAAATACCGCCGGTCTTCACGAGCGCCAGGCGCGGCGTATCCTGAAGACCCTGCATCCGGTGGGCGTCGGCACAGGCGGACTGGCATGTTCCGCAGCCGATGCACCTCTCCGGGTTGATGTCGATGAAGCGGTTCATCCCCACTTCCTTTCAAAATAACGGGCCGGGCTCCCGAACGTACGGGACGCCCGGCCCAAAAAGCCAACGAGAACGGGACTACACGATTTGATTCACGTGCGTCTCGTCGTCGAACTTGGCGGCGCCAGGCTCAACGTCCTGGGGAGCGGCGGCGTCCACCAGAGCCTGCTTGAGCTCGGTGTACTGACGCTCGACCTCGCCCTCGGCCCAGACCTGGTCGGCGATAGCGTCGACCTGGCAGGCGGAGAACTTGTCCTCGGGCGTATGCGAGACCGGGTCGACCTTGTGCATGGTCAGCTCGTTGCACTTGCCGATCCACCACTGGTAGGTCATATAGACCGTGCCCTTGTTGATGCGATCGCTCACGTCGGCGCGGCTGTATACCTGGCCGCGGCGGCTGTGAATCGAGACGATGTCGCCGTTCTTGATGCCGCGTGCCTCGGCGTCCGCGGGATTCATGCGGACAAAGCCGGGCTCGTCGGCGAGCAGCGCCAGCGTCTTGCAGTTGCCGGTCATCGAACGGCAGCTGTAGTGGCCGACCTCGCGGACGGTGCACAGGATGAGCGGGTACTCATCGTCGGGAAGCTCGGAGGGCGCCTCCCAGTCGTGTGCCATCAGGTTGGCGCGGCCGTCCTTGGTGGTGAACTTGCCACCAGCGAACATGTCGGGCGTACCGTGGTCGTTCACATCGGTGCTCTTGACGGGCCACTGGGCGTAACCGCCCTCGGGAGCCATCTTCTCGTAGGTCGCGCCCACAAAGTTGGGGCACAGGCTAATGCACTCGTTCCAGATCTGCTCGGTGTTGTCGTAGTGCATGGGGTAACCCATACGCGTAGACAGGTCCGCGAAGATCTCCCAGTCGTGACGGCACTCGCCTTTGGGCGGAACGGCCGCGTCAAAGTGCTGGAAGCTACGGTCGGATGCGGTAAAGACACCCTCGTGCTCGCCCCAAGAGGTGGCAGGCAGGATGACGTCGGCGAGCATGGTCGTCTGCGTCATAAAGATGTCCTGGCAAATGAACAGATCCAGCTCGGAGAGCGTCTTGCGCATGCCGGCCGAATCGGGCTCGGTCTGCACCGGGTCCTCGCCGTAGTTGTAGAAGCAGTGCACCTTGCCCTCGTCGACCAGGTGGCCCAGGTCGGTGAGCTTGTAGCCCTCCTCGAGCGGGAGCTTTTCCTCGGGCACGCCCCAAGCCTTGGCAAACTTGGCACGCACTGCCGGGTCGGTGACCTTCTGGTAGCCAGGGTACAGGTTGGGCAGCATGCCCATATCGCAGGAGCCCTGGACGTTATTCTGGCCACGCACGGGCGCGAGACCGGAATTGGGTTTGCCGATCTGGCCGGCAACGCAGGCGATGGAGGCGATGGTGTGCACCGTCTTCAGGTTCTGCTTCTGCTGGCATACGCCCATGCCCCAGCCAATGATGGCAGAGGGCTTCGCCGTGGCGTACATCTCGGCAGCTTGGTGGATCAACGCGGGCTCGACACCCGTGATGTCCTGTACGGATTCGGGAGTGTAGTTCTTGATGGTCTCCCACCACTCGTCAAAGCCGTTCGTGTGCTCGGCGACGAATTCCTTGTCGTAGAGGCCATCGTTGACCAGACAGTTGGCAAAGGCGTTGAGGAACGCAACATTGCAACCGTTCTTGATCGGAAGGTAGAGATCGGCGATACGCGCGGTTTCGATATGGCGCGGATCGGCGACGATGATCTTGCAACCCTTTTCTTTGGCTCGCACGATACGCCTTGCGACGATGGGGTGCGAATCGGCAGGGTTATAGCCGAAGAGGAAAATGCAGCCCGCATCCTCCATACCGGGGATGGAGCATGACATGCAACCTGAACCAACCGTGTCCATCAGACCGAGGACAGTAGGGCCGTGTCAAGTACGGGCGCAGTTGTCCACGCTGTGGGTGCCGATGCACGCACGCGTAAACTTCTGCATGACGTAGTTCGCCTCATTGCCGCCGCCTCGCGAAGAGCCGGTGGTCATGACAGCGTTAGGACCATATTCGTCAATTATGGCCTGCATCTTAGATGCGGTGAAATCCAGTGCCTCGTCCCAGCTTACGCGCTCAAGATCCGCGCCCTTGGTGCGGCGGATCATCGGGTGCAGTACGCGAGGAGTCAAGATCTTGGTGTCGTTGATGAAGTCGTAGCCGCTCATGCCCTTAAGGCACAGCTCGCCCTGATTGGTGATGCCGTTGAGCGGTTCGGTACCCACGACCTGGCCGTTTTGGACCAGGAGGTTAAATTGGCAACCGGCACCGCAGTACGGGCAGATCACTTTATGCTTCTCCATGACACCCTCCTTCCTTTCTCTGCTACCGATTACTCGGTACTAATTTGACAATCATTGGGCCTGTCGCCCCAACGCTTACGCCTCGTTTTCGATGGTGGCGCGGGCACGCTCGGCAGTCAGTTCTGCCAGGCGCTCCTCGTCCACCAGGGTGAGGCCCTTGGTCGGACACGCCTCGGCACACGCCGGACCGCCGGGACGGTCCACGCACAGGTCGCACTTGAGCACGAAGCTCTTAGTCTGCGAACCCACGCGCACGTCGCCCATCAAGACGGGGACCTGCGTGGTAGCGACGCTCACGGCGCCAAAGGGGCATGCCATGACGCAGCTCTTGCAACCGATGCAGTTGTCCTCGTTGACGCCGATGCGATGGTTCTTTGGATCAAAGAACAAGGCGCCCGTGGGGCAGGCCTTGGCGCACGGAGCGTCCTCGCAGTGGTGACATGCCACCGGCGCGGAAATCTCGTAGGTGCGCGTTACGCGCAAGCGAGGTGCGGCGATGTTGCCGGGAATATCGTGTGCCTCGATGCACGCCGCCATACAGGTTTGGCACCCAATGCAGCGTGAGGAATCGGCTACGACTCGTTTATTGCCCATGTTGTTCACTCCCTCCTGAATCCCATGCCGGAGAGACCCTGTCGACGTTGTTCCGGACCGCCCGTGGTCAGGCATCGACGCATCGAGCGCATGCGGCGAAACAGGCACTCGGTAGAATTTCTCCAACGGTATACAGGTTGAATATACGCAGTTGCAGGGGGCAAACGCGAGCATAGGCCCTGCAATACGGGTGTATTGCAGGGGTTTTGGCAGGTTGGAATTATTCTCTATAAGCTATAAAGGTGAGTGTATTACATGCGTACATCCTGGGGAGATTTCGCGCTCGTTTATAAAGGATGTAATACGTTTGATATATATTTCGCACTCATTAACTTGAGCGCAATAAAGCAGTGGTTATAAGATTGGCTATTATTAGCCCATGTTGTATTTGACCATTCATATTACACACTCATTAAGGGGGGGCCAGTGATGTCATCGACGCAAAAACGAGCCATCCTGCAGGTGCGCATTCGCGAAGAGGACAAACAGCATGCCGAGCGCCTCTACGACGCCATGGGCACATCGCTTGCCGAGGCCGTTCGCCTTTTTGTCGCGCAGAGCATTTTGATGCGCAAGCTTCCCTTTCAGCCGGTCGCCGTGCGCTCAAAGGACGGCACCGCCGCCTATGGATTGCTCAAAGCATATGGGGACCCCAATCGCCGCTCCGAGGAGCGCAATGCCTGGATTGAGTACCTTGCTACAGAATGCGACGATTCGATTTTGGGTCCCGAGGAAGTAGATATCCATGAGTAGCACCATCATCGACGAGACCGTCATCCTACGCTACCTGCTTGACGACGACGAAGTTCTGTCACCGCGCGCCGCCAAGGTCATCGCCACGCGCACCGCTCGCGTCTACCCCGAGATCATCACGCGCGTCGTGGTCACGCTGCGCGACGTCTATAAGGTTCCCCGCGCTGAGATTGCTACGGCCATGAGAAGGCTGCTCGATGACGTCATGGTCGACGAGCCCACCGTTGTCGCCCTTGCCGTCAAACTCTTTGGCAAGACCCATATGGACTTTACCGACTGCCTCCTCGCAGCCCGAACCGCCATCTACAACGATGATGTCGTGAGCTTTGGCAAGCCCATCATCCAAGGCATGATCGATTACCGCCGC
>CABUVB010000045.1 GCA_902494815.1 uncultured Collinsella sp.
CCTGGGAATTATGATCGGGCATCAATCTGCTGAGTGGCCCGAATCCCAGGAGGGGACTCTATATGCAAAAGGAATACCTGTCCGCCGCGGCGGAGGTACTCAGCGACCAAGGTGTCGATGAGAACCTCGGCCTGAGCAACGACGAGGCGTCGTCGCGCCTCGCCAAGACAGGCCCTAACAAGCTCGAGGAAGCCGAGAAGACGCCGTTGTGGAAGCGCTTCTTTGAGCAGATGGCCGACCCCATGGTCATCATGCTGATCGTTGCCGCCGTTATCAGCGCGCTCACGGGCGTGGTGAAGGGCGAGCCCGACTTTGCCGATGTCGCCATCATCATGTTCGTCGTTATCGTCAACTCGGTGCTGGGCGTAGTCCAGGAGGCAAAGAGCGAGGAGGCCCTCGAGGCCCTGCAGGAGATGAGCGCCGCGCAGTCCAAGGTTCTGCGCGACGGCAAACTCGTGCACCTGCCGAGCGCCGAGCTCGTGCCCGGCGATGTGATCATGCTCGAGGCGGGCGACTCCGTCCCGGCCGACTGCCGCGTGCTCGAGAGCGCCACGATGAAGATCGAAGAGGCTGCACTCACCGGCGAGTCCGTGCCTGTCGAGAAGCATGCCAACGTGATCGAGCTCGCCACCGGCACCGATGACGTGCCGCTCGGCGACCGCAAGAACATGTGCTACATGGGCTCCACCGTGGTGTACGGCCGTGGCCGCGCCGTCGTAGTCGGTACCGGCATGAACACCGAGATGGGTAAGATCGCCGGCGCCCTGGCCGAGGCCAAGGAAGAGCTCACGCCGCTGCAGGTGAAGCTTGCCGAGCTCAGCCGCATCCTCACCATCATGGTTATCGTCATCTGCGTCGTCATCTTTGGCGTTGATATCATCCGCCACGGCGTGGGCAACGTTCTTACCGACCCGACCGCCCTGCTCGATACCTTTATGGTTGCCGTCTCGCTCGCCGTCGCTGCCATCCCCGAGGGCCTGGTCGCCGTCGTGACCATCGTGCTGTCGCTTGGCGTGACCAAGATGGCCAAGCGCCAGGCGATTATCCGTAAGCTTTCCGCCGTCGAGACCCTCGGCTGCACGCAGACCATCTGCTCCGACAAGACCGGTACTCTCACCCAGAACAAGATGACCGTCGTCAAGCACGAGCTCGCCGCGCCTGAGGAGAAGTTCCTGGCCGGCATGGCTCTGTGCTCCGACGCCCAGTGGGACGAGGAGCTGGGCGAGGCCGTGGGTGAGCCGACTGAGTGCGCGCTCGTCAACGACGCCGGCAAGGCGGGGCTCACCGGCCTGACCGCCGAGCACCCGCGTGTGGGCGAGGCCCCGTTCGACTCCGGCCGCAAGATGATGTCCGCGATCGTCGAAACCCTGGACGGCGAGTACGAGCAGTACACCAAGGGCGCGCCCGACGTGGTGATCGGCCTGTGCACCCATATCTACGACGGCGACAAGGTCGTTCCGCTGACCGAGGAGCGTCGCGCCGAGCTCGTGGCCGCCAACAAGGCCATGGCCGACGAGGCCCTGCGCGTGCTGGCGCTGGCAAGCCGCACCTACACCGAGGTCCCGGCCGACTGCAGCCCCGCTGCGCTCGAGCATGACCTGGTCTTCTGCGGCCTGTCCGGCATGATCGACCCGGTTCGCCCCGAGGTTGCCGACGCTATTCGCGAGGCGCACGACGCCGGTATTCGCACCGTCATGATCACGGGCGACCATATCGACACCGCCGTGGCCATCGCCAAGCAGCTGGGCATCGTCGCCGATCGCAGCCAGGCCATCACCGGTGCCGACCTCGACCGCATGAGCGACGAGGAGCTCGACGCGCACATCGAGGACTACGGCGTGTATGCCCGTGTTCAGCCCGAGCACAAGACCCGCATCGTCGAGGCCTGGAAGTCGCGCGACCAGATCGTGGCCATGACGGGCGACGGCGTCAACGACGCCCCGTCCATCAAGCGCGCCGACATCGGCGTTGGCATGGGCATCACCGGTACCGATGTCACCAAGAACGTCGCCGACATGGTGCTTGCCGACGACAATTTCGCCACCATCATCGGTGCTTGCGAAGAGGGTCGCCGCATCTACGACAACATCCGCAAGGTCATTCAGTTCCTGCTTTCGGCCAACCTTGCCGAGGTCTTCTCGGTATTCATCGCCACGCTTATCGGCTTTACCATCTTCCAGCCGGTGCAGCTGCTGTGGGTGAACCTGGTCACCGACTGTTTCCCCGCGCTCGCGCTGGGCATGGAGGACGCCGAGGGCGACATCATGAAGCGCAAGCCGCGCAACGCCAAGGACGGCGTCTTTGCCGGCAATATGGGTCTGGACTGCGTGGTCCAGGGCCTGATCATCACCGTGCTGGTGCTGGCGAGCTTCTTTGTGGGCGTGTACTTTGACATGGGCTACATCCACATCGCCGATATGATTGCCGGCAATGCCGACGAGGAAGGCGTGATGATGGCGTTCATCACGCTCAACATGGTCGAGATTTTCCACTGCTTCAATATGCGCAGCCGTCGTGCGTCGCTGTTCACCATGAAGAAACAGAACAAGTGGCTGTGGGCTTCCGCCGCGCTGGCACTGGTGCTGACGGTGATCGTGACCGTGCAGCCGACGCTTGCCGAGATGTTCTTCGGCCCTGTGACGCTTGAGCTCAAGGGCGTTCTTGCCGCGCTGGGCCTGGCCTTCCTGATCATCCCGCTGATGGAGATCTACAAGGCGATCATGCGCGCGGTCGAGAAGGAGTAACGTACCTGTCCGGGCCCGACCGCCTGCGGGGTTTCCACGGGTACGTCCTCGCCGCTTTGCGGCTGCGGGATGTGCCCTTAGGAAACCCCTCCCGGCGGGCGGGCCCTGCGGTATCCTTGCTGGCTTTTCTCCCGTGCGGATGAAAAGGGCTGAGGGAAAGTTTGTGAGCTGGTCGGGCTTTGCCCGGCCAGCTCTTTTTGATTTAAAATACCTGCTCAGTTGTGATTTGTGGTGCTGGGAGGCGCTTGTGGGCAAGGCTAAGGCTAAGGCGAAGAAAAAGACGACGGGGGCGCGGGCTAAGCGCGATCGTCGTCGGAAGCTTGCGACCGAGGCCCCCGCGTCTGCCGAGGAGCTGCTGGCAAGCGTGCCGGGACTCGATGCGCTGCAGGATGTTCCGGCGTTCGATGACCTGCCGGTCGATGAAGCTCAGCAGGCGGCATTTGGCGGCTTTTGCGCACATGCTGAGGAGCCCGAGCAGATGCAGCTTGGCGCCGTGGTGCGCTTAGATCGCGGGTTTCCGCTGGTGGCGACGGCCGACGATACCTTTCGTGCCGAGCATGCCGTGGGGTTTGCCAAGTCGCGCGGCGAGGACGAGGTGCTGCTGCCCGCCGTGGGCGACCGTGTGGCGGTGCGCCGCGCTCCCGGGCACGATATGGGCGTGATTGAGTGCGTGCTGCCGCGCCGTACGAGCTTTGAGCGTTGGCGCGGCCGTGCCCGCGGAGAGCGTCAGGTGCTCTGCTCCAACGTGGATTGCGTGCTAATCGTGCAGGCGCTCGGTGCCGGTGAGGTGCTGCTCGACCGCGTGGCGCGCTCGCTGGTGTTGGCGCTCGACTGCGATGCCGAACCGGTGGTGGTGCTCACCAAAGCTGACCGCTGCGATGCCGAGGAGCTCGAGCGCGATCTGGACCGCATGCGCCGCCTGGTGGGTCCGGACGTGCGCGTGATCGTGACGTCCTCTGCCGAGGGGCGCGGCCTGGACGAGGTTCGTTCCTGCGTGCCTGCCGGGAGCTGCGCCATGATTCTGGGCGAGTCGGGTGCCGGCAAGTCGACGCTGCTCAATGCACTGCTGGGCCACGATACGTTGGCGACCGGCGGTGTGCGCGAACGCGACGACCAGGGCCGTCACACTACCGTCGCGCGCGTGATGGTGGCACTGCCGGGCGACGCCGGCGTGATCGCCGATGCCCCGGGCCTGCGCAGCTTACCGCTCGTGGGTCACGAGCGGGGTCTGGCGCGCGCCTTCCCCGAGATTGTCGAGGCATCGCGCGCGTGCCGGTTTGGCGATTGCACACATACCCATGAGCCGGGTTGCGCCGTTCGCGAGGCCGAGGACGCCGGGCAGATCGACAGTCTGCGTCTGGAAACGTTCCAAAACTTGGCGTCATCCATGCGCGTGAGCGCTCAAATGCTCGATCCCGATGTCCATCTGTAATTGATTTTTCCTATGACAGCCGTCTCCCAACTGTTCGGGAGACGGCTTTTTTGCTGCGGAAAAGCCTCGAAACGTGCAGTTTGCTGACGTGCTGACCAAAACCTTGCCACGAGCTTGACGGGCTGGTCAGCTTTTGGTCAGCGATTGGTTTGACATCGAAAACCAAGATCGCGATTGCGCCGCTTTGCACTCTGACCGCCCAGACAATGGTGGTGCGGGCATTCGCCCGGCACTGCCATGAGAGGAGCGGCCGTGAACAAGAGCAAGCGCATCGCCATCAGTCTGGTCGCGGGCGTGCTCGCTGCTCTGCTCTGCATGGTTTACGGCTCGTCGATCCGCTCGCAAGCCGAACAGGTCCAGGCTGAGACCTTGGCCAAGTACGGTGGCGATCGCGTCGAGGTATGCGTCGCGGCGCGCGATATCGATGTGGGCGAGACCCTCGATGAGACCAATGTCATAACCCAGGAATGGCTGACGAGTCTGCTGCCGCGTGACGCGGCGACCGAGCTGCGCCAGGTGCGCGGCGACGTGACGACTTCGCGTATTCCCAAAAACGCCGTGATCTGCAATGTCTACACCAAGGCCGAGAGCCACAAGCTCGAGGTGCCTAAGGGCAAGGTCGCCGTTTCGGTGGCGGTCGATGCCGAGCACTCGGTCGGCGGTGCTACGGGCGTGGGCAGCTACGTGGATGTGTATGTGCAAAAAGACGGCGTAACCGATCGGCTGTGCGGTGCGTACGTGATCGATACCAGTGAAGATTCCGGTGCCACGCGCGAGGGCAAGATCGAATGGGTGACGCTGGCGGCTGACCCCGAAGACGTCAAGGAACTGCTGGGGGCCTCGGGCAAGGGAACGGTCAGCTTGACGATTCCCGCCACGGCGCGCGGCAAAAAAAGCGGAGGCGACGAGTGATGAAGGCGATCTGGTTTGCGTGCTGCGCGTGCGGCGATTACGGGCTGTTGCAGCGGGAAGTCGAGGGCCGTGATGCGGGTGCACAGGTGCTTCGCGTGGGTGACCTGGACGGGCTGATTTCCATGGCGCGGGCGTTTCCGTCGCGCCGCGGGGCTGCCATCATCGCGGCGTCTCTGTTTGATACCGAAGATGTGCGCAAGACTGTTGTGCGCCTGACGGCCGAAGACCGCGTGAGTCGCGTGGTCGTGTTGATAGAAGCACTCGATCCGTCGGATATCGAGGGGCTGTTTCGCGCAGGGGCGACCGAGGTCATCGCTGCGCACAGTATATGCGGCAACGGGCGCGCGGGCGAGGGAGCGGTTGATTCCGATCGGCGCATGACGATTGAGCCCGATGCTTTTGTTGATAGGGAACCCGGGGCGCCTCGCGCTACAAGAGGCCCGCGTGTTGATGATTATGGAAAAGCGGAAGCCGAGCATGGTCGGCGCCCCCGGAACCCCCTTGTATACGATGACGCTGGAGGGCCGGCGCAGCATGCTGGCGACTCCCCGGCTGTAGATATGGGATACGTGCACGGCGTGAATCTGGCGGATGAACTCGACGAAGTTGAGGGCTTTGCCGGGTGCGGCGAGTTGTCGCTGATGCAGCATGAGCAGATTGCGCAGAACGAGCCTGCCTCGCAGACCGAACAAGCCGCCATGCCGGCTTGGACGCAGCGTGTAGTTGCGGCAGGGGAGACGGGGACGCTGTCACCGACGCCCGCCCCGCCGCCTCCGATGCCGCCGGCAGACGCTGCCGCTTCGCCGCATCGAGCTCCGGTCATCTGCGCCATTTCGGGTTCGGGCGGGTGCGGCAAGTCGACGATCGTTGCCACCATGGCACACACATCGTCGCTGTTAGGCTTGCGTGCCGCCGTGCTCGACCTGGACCTGATGTTTGGAAACCTTTACGACTTGTTAGGCGTCGATGCTCCGCACGATATGGCGATGCTTATCGAGCCGTCGGCGGCGGGCACGCTCACCGAGCCGGATATCGTGGCCGCATCGATGCGCGTGGCGCCGGGCGTTACGCTCTGGGGTCCCGTTGCGGCGCCCGAGCAAGCCGAGCTCATGGCACGTCCGGTGGAGCTACTGCTTGATGTCCTGCGTCGCGAATCCGACGTGGTCTTTATCGATACCTCGGTCTTTTGGGGCGACGCCGTGGCGGCTGCGGTGGCGGCGAGCGACCGTTGCCTGGTCGTTGGCGATGCGGCGGTGTCGTCCGCGACATCGGCGTCGCGCGTCATTGAACTGGCAAGTCGAGTAGGTGTGCCGCGCACGCGCATGAGCGCCGTGTTCAACCGGTTCGGTGCGCGCGGGGCAGACGAGGACGTCGCCATGCGCTTTGAGATTGCCTGTGCGTTGAGCTCCAAGATTCGTATCGCCGATGGCGGGCAGGATCTCGCCGCGCTCATGGCGTTTGGGCGCGCTGACGAGGCAGTGGGTCAGACGAGCGCTTTCGCGACCAGCGTGCGCGAGGCCACGCGCGAGATGCTCGTGGAACTGGGGTGCGCCGTCGGCCCTTGGAGCGATATAGTCGCCGACCGTGCAACGCGTACCGAACGCCCGCGTATCCGCCTTCCCTGGTCGCGCGAGGGTGATCAGCGATGAGCCTGCAAACGAGGATTAAGGCTGCCGGCGCTGCAGCGGCGGCAGCGCCTGTAGATGCGGGGCGTCGCCGCGCGGTGAAACGACGCACCAAGCGCGCCGTGATGGACCGCATGGGTTACGACGAAGTGGCGCGTATCAGCGCCTATATCGACCCGGTACTTGCCCGCTCGGAATTGCGTCCCGCGGTGGAGGCGGCGCTCAATATTGAGGAGCCGACCGATCTCGCGACGCCCGAGCGCGAGACCATCATCGACGAGATTTTGGATGACGTGGTGGGCTTGGGGCCGTTGCAGCCGCTCATCGAGGACGACACCGTTACCGAGATCATGATCAACGGCTGCCGCTCGGCTTTCTTTGAACGCGGCGGCGTCTTGTATCCCATCGAGCATGCGTTTGAGGATGATGAGCAGATCCGGGTGCTTATCGACCGCATCATCTCGCCACTTGGCCGCCGTATCGACGAGCGCAGCCCCATCGTCAACGCCCGCCTCAAAACGGGCTATCGCGTCAACGCGGTGATTCCGCCTGTGGCGATTGACGGACCGATTCTCACCATCCGAAAGTTCTCGGACCGTATCTGCTCGCTGGACGAGCTTGTGGGGCTGGGGTCGCTGCCGCTTTGGTATGCGCAGCTGCTGTCGTGCGCGGTGTCGCTGCGACAGGACCTGGCGGTTGCGGGAGGCACGGGATCTGGTAAGACCACTCTGCTCAACGCGTTGTCATGCGAGATCTCCACCGGCGAGCGCATCGTGACGATCGAGGACTCTGCCGAGCTCAAGTTTGCGCATCATCCGCACGTGGTGCGCCTAGAGGCGCGCGAGGCTTCAATTGAGGGCGAGGGCGCGGTGACGATCCGCGACCTGGTGACCAATGCCCTGCGCATGCGCCCCGACCGCATCGTGGTGGGTGAGGTGCGCGGTGCTGAGTGCTGCGACATGTTGCAGGCCATGAACACGGGCCACGACGGGTCGCTCACCACGCTTCATGCGGGTTCCGAGCAGGAGACCGTGGTGCGTCTGACGTTGCTTGCACGTTATGGCATCGATCTGCCGAGCGAGCTCATCGAGGAGCAGATTGCCATGGCGCTCGACGGCATCGTGATGTCCGAGCGCCACGCCGATGGCAGGCGCTTCGTCTCCTCGTATTCGGGGGTGCGTCGCGCTGCGTCGGGCGGCGTAGAGCTCGAGCGCTATGTGACTTTCGATGCCGCCGAGCGCACCTGGAAGCTTGACCGCGAGCCGACGTTTATCGCAGAAGGCCTGCGGTCGGGGACGCTCACACAAGAGGAGGTGGACGAATGGAGGTCGCTGTGCCCCTCGTCGTAGGGGGTTTGGCAGGGTTTTCTGTCGCGACGGCGTGCGGGGCGGAACCTCGTGTGCCGCAGGTACCGCCGGCGGAGCTGGCGCGTCAGGCGCTCGAGACGGTGGCAGAGAAGCTGCCGCGTGAGCTGGTGGAAAACGATCTGCTGAAAAAGATCGCCCGTTCGTGGGCATCGCTGGCTCCGGCGCGTCGCCTTGGCCTCGCGATCGAGGATGCTTCGGGGCGTTTGGCGTTTCTGCTGCTCTCGAGCGGTGTCTGCTGCATTTTACTAACGATGGTGTCGTTATCGCCCTTCGGATTTGCCTTGGGACTTGTTGCTCCGTTTGCCGTTGGCGCCGCTCGGGATGGCTTTGAGAGCCGGCGCGAGCAACACGATGCAGAAGAGGCCATGCCCGAGGCGTTTACCGCACTTTCCATGTCGCTTGCCTCGGGACATTCGCTGGCCCAGGGCATGCGCTTTGTGGGCGCTCATGCGCAAGAACCGGTGCATACCGAGTTTTTGCGGGTGGCGGCGGCAATCGATTGCGGCATCTCGGCGACCGACGCGCTCGATGACTTGCTCGTGCGCATCGACGCCCCCGGCCTTTCGCTTGTGACCTTGGCGCTTAAGGTGTCTCAGCGCACCGGCGCTCCGCTTGCCGACTTACTGTCCGAGGCGTCGAGCATGGTGGGGGAGCGCATTGAGCTCAAGCGCCGCCTGGATGTCAAGACGTCGCAGGCTCGCATGTCTGCGCATATGGTCGCGGCGATGCCGGCGGGCATGTGCGCGGTGTTGGCGCTGCTTTCGGCAGATTTCCGTCGCGGTCTTGCGACGCCTGCCGGCGCGGGCGCTGTGGTGCTGGGTCTTGCCCTCAACGCCGTTGCCCTGGTGGTTATCAGGCGCATTATGCGGGTGGAGCTATGAGCGCCCCGGTTGCAGTTGCGGCTTGCCTGTGCGCCCTGAGTGTATTTGTCGCGACGGGTTTGGATCGGGCGGATGCACGCAAGATCGCAGGGGCCTGCAAGCGCGAGGCGGTGCTGGTCGCTGCCGCGGGTCGCTCGGCGGTCGATGCCCTGACCGCGCGAGTGAAGGGCGCGGTTGGAGCGGGCGGCCCGGCGCGAGTGTCGCTCGGCGAAGTGTCCGAGATGATCGATGTTGTGCGCTTGGGTCTTTCGGCCGGCCTTTCGTTTGATGCGGCGCTTGAGATTTTCTGCGCCAACCGCCGGTCAGTGTTGGCTCTTCGCCTTGAGCGGGCCTGCATGGCGTGGCAGGTGGGCGTGGGCACGCGTGAGGACGAGTTGTTGGCCGCCGCGCGCGACCTGGACGTGCGAGCGCTCGAGACCTTTGCCATTACGGTGGGACAGGCGCTCGCCCTGGGTGCTCCACTTGCCGAGACGCTGGCCGCTCAAAGTCGCGAGATCCGTGCGGCTCATCGCGCCGCGGTCGAGCGCGAGATTGAGCGTGCGCCCGTCAAGCTGCTGATTCCCACCGGCACGCTCATCTTGCCGGCGTTGCTTCTGTCCATATTGGGCCCGCTGCTGGGAGCAGGCGGGATGATGTAGGGAGGAATACATGAACACGATGGTCGAAGTTGCTGACAAGACTTGGAACTGGACTTTTTGCCGGGCGATCCGCGCTCGCCAGCATGCCAAGGAGCTGTTGCGGGAGGAGAGCGCGCAGGGTACCACCGAGTACGCCATTTTGGTGGGCGTGCTTGTGGTGATCGCGATTATTGCCATCGTTGCATTTAAAGGCAAGGTCCAAGATCTATGGAACGCTATCAGCGAGGGCATCAACAGCCTGTAGAGGGCGAGCGCCCCATCGGGGTGCTGCTGGTGTTTGCTTGCCTGACCGTGGCGATAGCGGCGGTGCTTTGGGGGCTTAACGCCGCGCGGCAGCAGCGTCCTGGGGCCGCCTTCGATTCGGGCTCAGATTCGGCGGTGGCGTTCCAAAAAGATGAGATGCGAGATGCGGACGATTCGGATGTCGCTGTCACGGCGCAAACCTTTCTGCGGACGCTCGACAAGCGGTCTGGCACTGCGACGGATTCGCCTGAGGACAACGCGATTGCGGTCCGGCTTGCATGGTCCGAGGACCGACCGATGACCGAGGCAGCGGCGGATATGTTACGCGCCTACCGCGAGGTGCCAACGGCCCAGCTCGCCCTGAGCGGCTATCTCGATATTAAGGGCAACGTATGGGGCGCCATCGTGCGCGATGGGCGCGGCTGGGTCGATATGGTGACGGTTGCCGCGGATGCTGGCGATGCTTCGTGTCGTCTGCGCGCCGTGCGTCTGGTCCCGCAAACAATAAGCTCAAAGGAGGGATCGTGAAATGCATGGCGTTCTGCGTGAGGAATCTGCCCAGGCGACGGTCGAATACGCCATCGTCACGGTGGCGCTGTTATCGATCGTGCTGGCGATTGTGGGACTTTGGCGTGCTGGCACCGATGGACGCTTGGCGGCGCTGGTTGAGCGGGCGGCATCCCATGGCGTTGCCTCGACGTCGGTTATCGACGCCGCTGCGGGCGCTAAGGACATCGCGTTGTATTGATATCGCGCGCGAGGACTGGGCGCAGTCTACGGTCGAGGCCGCTTTTTTGCTGCCGACGTTTCTGACGCTCATCCTTCTCGCACTGCAACCGGTGTGCCTGCTTTATACGCGCGCGGTCATGGAGTCTGCCGCCGCCGAGACCGCGCGGCTCATGACCACGACGACGGCGGAGGACGACGATCTTAAGGAGTTCACCCGCCGCCGGCTTGCCGCAGTGCCCAACGTTTCGATCTTTCATACCGGCGGGCCGTTGTCGTGGGATATCGAGCTTGGTCGGGCCGATGCGGGTGGCGTCTCGTCCGTGTCCGTTTCCGGCGAGGTCAAGCCGTTGCCTGTGATCGGTGCGTTTGCGCAGGCTATGGGTGGTGCCGCCGAGGGCGGCTACGTTGAGCTCAAGGTCGATGTCTCGTATCAATCACGTCCCGAATGGCTGGAGGGAGATTATGATTCGTGGATTGCTGCATGGGATTAAGCGTTTCTGGTCTAGACGCGTTTTGACGCGCCGTCCGAGCTGCCATCGCAAGCGAG
>CABUVB010000046.1 GCA_902494815.1 uncultured Collinsella sp.
ATACGCGTCACTCCCGCGGGGTTCGCTAAAACTGCCTCTATGGTCACATTTTAACCACCGCAAGGCCCCATGCGATGATGTCAGACAGCACAGCAATTCGTGTCCGCGCGAGGCTTTAAACTAAATTCGATAAAGATGCATTCCACAAGAGGAAAGTGGGGCGACAGTGATGGGCGAACTGGTAAACCGTGGAGAATCGGCAATCGTGCCCGAAGGTTTTTACAAGCAGGTCTCCTCGATTCTCAACGCCGCTCGCGACAAGGCCTATACCGCCGTTAACTTTGCGATGGTTGAGGCATATTGGGAGATCGGCAAGAGTATTGTTGATGAACAGGGCGGAGAGGGGCGCGCAGCATATGGAGAGGCATTGATTGCAGGCCTCTCCAGAAGGCTTACCGCGGATTTCGGAAGAGGCTTTGGCATCGCAAACCTTCGCAATATGCGTCAGTTCTTTCTTGCGTTTCCAATTCGCGACGCACTGCGTAGCGAATTGAGCTGGACTCATTACCGCAGGTTGATGCGCATTTCCGACCCTGACGCTCGCACCTGGTACATGAATGAATGCGCCGATTCTCGTTGGAGCACGCGTCAGCTCGAACGCCAGATCAATACCATGTTCCGCGAGCGCCTACTTGCCAGCAAGGACAAGGAGGCCGTCACCCAGGAAATCCAAAAGAGCGCCCCGGCTCGTCGCCCCGAGGATATCATCCGCGACCCATATGTACTGGAGTTTTTAGGTTTCTCGGACGATACTGCGTTTCGCGAGAGCGATCTAGAGCAGGCGCTCATCACGCATCTTCAGAAGTTCCTGCTGGAGCTTGGCCGTGGTTTCGCTTTCGAGGCGCGCCAAAAGCGCATCACCTTTGATGGACGCCATTTCTATATTGACCTTGTGTTTTACAACTATCTGATGCGTTGCTTCGTGCTCATCGACCTTAAGACCGATGACCTTACGCATCAGGACCTGGGCCAGATGCAAATGTATGTGAACTACTACACGCGCGAACTCATGAACGAAGGCGACAATCCGCCCATAGGCATCGTGCTCTGCGCGGACAAAAGCGATTCGATCGTCGAGTACACGCTGCCCGAAGACAACGACCAAGTGTTTGCCGCCAAATACCTGCCGTATCTTCCAAGTAAGGAAGAGCTGGCACGCGAACTGAGTGCCGAGTACCGCGCCATCAACGAAGCGTCTAATGGCGAAGTGCAAGGGTAGCAGCACGTTGCGACCGAAGCCACCGCAGCCGTCGCAGGCGCACTCGCGGTTGCGACGCACGCTACGAAACAATACCGGTCATGGAGGCCGGCAACGACATTCTAGCCGTGGCTGGCGAGCGTGACCTGACAGGCAAAGACGCGGCCTTCGTCTGATGTGGGTCCATTGGCTGCCACAGAAAAGGGCCGGTTGCAGCCGGCCCTTTAGACGATAATACCTGCGTTGCCCGCTCTCCGAAGTTTAAGCGCTGAGGAGCGGGTTCCGCGGCACAACCTGATTCTACCCAGTGGAAAGGCTCTTTTACAGCTGTTCCACCGATTATTTACATCTGGCACCCTCAAACAATCAGACGACAGTCCGCACTCCTGCGAGCTGCCCCGTTCCTCTAGCTATCGCATCGCAGCGCCAACCGGCTGCGCTTCCCTACTTCCCAAATAGCGCACCCAGCAGGCCGCGGCGTTTGGGCTTCTCCTCTCGGTAGGAACCCTCGACGGCGGCTGCAACCTGGCGCGGTTGCTCGCCGCCTCCACGGCGCACAATCTGGTATAGGAAGGGCGATTTAACGTATTTGACCTCAATGGGCGTGGCGTGCACGGTGCTTTCGCTCGACAGCATCACGTTGGGATTGAGCGGTGCCACGATATGCGTTTCGCGCTTGTCGCTAAACACCACCGCGGCCGCGCGGCCCGTCTGGCCGTTTACGGCGATGCGCACTTGCTCGCCGTCGCGGCTATCCGACGCCGGGCGATCGACAAAGTAGACCGGTACCATCACCAGGCCGTCCTTGTGCTTGCGAGCCTTGCGCGCCCACGTGCGAATGCTCTTTTTATTGAGCCCCAGGGTCGCCTCGGCATCGTTGCCGGCAATATCGAGCGCCAGCTTATCAATGACCACCTGATCCTTGGTGGACGCATCGACGGAAACGACGCGGAAGTTACCTTCCTGCATGGCCGGGTCAAACGGCCCAACCTTGGCAAAGTCCCATGGCTCCAAAATGCCCATGAGGCGAACGTCCAGGTAGTTTGCCCTGGGGTATGCCCAGTCGAGCACCTCGTAGTACACCAGGGTCTCCTTGCTCAGGCCCTTACCCGGGAAGCTCGCCATCATGCGCAGGTCCGCCAGCGCCATGGGGAAATAGAAGAGCATCATGTCGTTTTGGATCGCATCTTCCACGTCGTGCTCGGCAAAGACGTCGGGGTACTGGCACACCAGCTGCAGTGCGTTGGCACGTGCCTGCTGCGGCGAGATTTCGCAGGGAACACCCTGCCCAGGTACATACTCCGCACCAACGCCCAAGGTCAGGCGCTTGCTGAAGGTACCGGGCTTGAGTAGGTCGGCAACGCCGATCTTGTTGCCGCAGGACGGGCACTCAAACACACGCTGCGTTGACTCGCCCTCAAAGGACGCTCCGCAGAAGGGGCAAGGAATGCTCACATGCGTGGCCTCTTGGAACTCTTGCGCCGTGCCGCGATCCTCCCACAGCAGATGTTCCAGGACCGACTGATTGCGCCAGTGCGAATTGAAGAAATACCAGTCCGGGTCCTCCGGGCGCTCGAGTTGCGACACATGCGTGAGCTTGAGCAGTCCATCCACCACCGTCAACGGCGTATGGCGAATGCCCAAAGCGCTCTTGGGCTCTCCAGCGTCCGCCTGCCACGGAATGACCACACCGCAATAAGCGCACTCAAAGCTGCGCTTAGCTTGGTGTGAGTACATAGGGCCGCCGCAGTTTTGACATTTAATGGCAAACATCTCGTCCATGGAAACGTCCTCCTTTGCACAGGGGCTGTCGACATTAAGTATGTCGAGCAAACAGGCACATGCCCATACCCATGTGTCCCAAAATGGACCACCCAGGCAGACGAGAAGGCTCGCTCGTTAGCGCCGACAGACTATTGCTGCATTTTCTGAGCATCGGTGCACGGCGCCCCCGCGCGAGCTACACTATCCCCTTAAACATGATTGTGAGGACGACCGCTATGCTATTTGTAAATCGGCTGGTACATACGCTTGTTCCCGGCAGCGAGAGCGAGCCGGTCGATGCATCTTGCCGCACCAACGCGGGCTTTTCCGCAAGCCTCGTCTGCATTGGCCTCAACATCACCCTGTGCCTGGCCAAGGGCATCGCGGGCCTGCTCGCCGGTTCCGTCTCCCTCATCGCCGACGCTTTCAACAACCTCTCCGATGCCTCGAGCAACATCGTGAGCCTGCTCGGGTTCCGCCTTGCCAGCCGCCCGGCAGACGAGGGCCACCCTTACGGCCACGGCCGCTACGAGTACCTGGCTGGTCTGTTTGTCGCCGTCCTGGTTTGTGCCGTCGGCATCAACCTAATCCTCGAGTCGATCACCAAGATCATCAAGCCCTCGCCCACCGTGTATTCGGCGCTCTCCATGGCTGCCCTTGTTCTGTCCATGCTCGTCAAATTCTGGATGGCAGCGTTCAACCGCACGCTGGGCGATCGCATCGACTCCGAAACGCTCATCGCCACGGCGCAGGACTCCAAAAACGACGTCATCACCTCGGGCTCGGTCTTGGTGGCGGCGCTTATTTCGCAGACGACCGGCTTTGACCTCGATGGCTGGGCAGGCCTGGGTGTGGGCATCTTCATCTGCATCAGCGGCTTGGGCCTGGTGCGCGACGCCATCAGCCCGTTGCTGGGGCAAGCGCCCGACCCCAAGCTCGTCCAGGCAATCCGCGACAAGATCATGTCCTATCCGCAGGTCTTGGGCACACATGACCTGATGGTGCACGACTACGGCCCCGGTCGTCAGTTCGCCAGCGCCCACGTGGAGATGCCTGGCGAGGGCGACGCGTTTGAGCACCACGAGATTCTGGACACCATCGAGCACGATATCAAGCGCCAGATGGGCATTGGTATCACGCTGCACTGCGACCCCATCGCCACCACCGGCGACGACCTGCGCGGCTGGGTCAAGCGCGGCGTTACGCAGATCGATCCCGCGCTCTCCATCCACGACCTGCACGAGCACGACGGGTTCGTTTCGTTTGACCTGGTGCGTCCCGACGGCTTTGACATATCCGACGAGGAGCTGCTGGAGCTTGTCACGCGCATCGTGCACGAACGCAGGCCCGATGCCTCGTGCGTCGTCACGTTTGACTCAGGCTTTAGCTCGCCCGACCGTCCGGCCGAGCAGCTGTAGCCCCACTACTCAGCCGCTAGTTTCCCTGTGCGCCCGAAATGCCGCTCTGCAGCGCGTCCCAGGCATTGGTAGCCATATCACCCAGGTTCTGAGCGGTGTCGCCCAGGTTCTGGGCCGTGTCGCCCAGCTCTTGCGCCTTGTCTCCCAGCTCTTGCGCCTTGTTGCTCAAGTCCTCCAGCGTGTTGGAGCTCGAGCTGTCGGTACCGCTTTGGCCGTCGGACGAGTTGCCCGAGCTGTTCTTATGCGTGAGTTGAATTTCGAGGTTGCCGTTGTCGTTATAGTAGACAGAAGTAACGACCCAGTTGGCATCGACAACGGGCGTTGAGCCATCATCAGTCAGGACCACAGCATTCGAAAGATCGGCCCCGCGCGACTTGAGGAGCTTCTTGGCGTTGGACCAGTACTGCCCCGGGATATCGCTCAGATCGACAGTGCTAGACGAGGCGGACTCGGTTTGCTCGGCTGTGGTATCGGCCGTTGAACTCCCTCGCTTGTTGAGCATGCCCGACACGATGGCGAACACAACCGACAGTGCAAAGAAAATCGCCAGCACGATGAGGATCTTCTTGATCACGCTCGACGAACGCGACGGCCTCTTCTCCTCGTCTTCGCCATATTGCGGAATCGACTTGGGGTACTCGCGATACGGCTCGCGCGACTCGTAGCGAGGCTGCGCCGTGCGAGGCATATACGTCGTCTGCTGAGGCTGCGGAATGGGATTCTGCGGCAGGTTGTCATAGGGATTCGGCGTCGAGACAGCATAAGAATCCTGCGGCGTGTAATCAAACGGATCCGGAGCTGCGTTGCCATAGGGGCCTTGCGAAGATGCAGCGTAAGAATCCCGCGCCGTGTCGCCATAGCCCATAACCCGGGTGGGCTCGGCAGAAGGCTGCGTCGCGGCGGGGTCGGCATAACCGGGGTTGGGAACAACGCGGGTCGCATCGGCGCTATCGCCAGCCTGCGCGGAACCGTAGCCGCCCATCACGGTTGTCTTGTCCTGATCCATGCAACGATTCCTTTCCGTCGCGCGTGAGCCTCAAGTTATCCATGCATTCTACCCGCGCAAAAGCCTATGATGGGCAGAGTCCGTCGGTATCTACAAGACATGCGCGGTCCTAAGGATCAAAAAGCCCCGCCGGGCCTTGTGGGCACGGCGGGGCGGGCAAGCGGCTATGAGCAGCAGGCTTAGAACAGGCCGGTGATGTTGCCGTCGTTGTCGACGTCGATGTTCTCGGCCGCGGGAACCTTGGGCAGGCCGGGCATGGTCAGAACGCTGCCGGTCAGCGCGACCACAAAGTGGGCACCGGCGGAAACCTTGAGCTCGCGCACGGTGATGCGGAAGCCCTCGGGAGCGCCCAGGGCCTTGGCGTTGTCGCTAAAGCTGTACTGCGTCTTGGCGACGCACACCGGCAGGTTGCCAAAGCCATTCTCGCGCAGCTCGGCGAGCTGACGCTTGGCAGCCGGCGTAAAGTCGACGCCATCGGCGCGATAAACCTTGGTGGCAACGGCCTCGAGGGCATCGGCAACATCGGCGCCGTCCTCGTAGGCAAACTTGAGCTCGCTCGGCTGTTCAATCAGACGCATGACCTCATCGGCCAGGTCGAGCGCGCCCTCGCCGCCCTTGGCCCAGACCTCGGAAAGCTTAACGTTGACGCCGAGCTTCTGGCACTCGGACTCGATGAGCGCAAGCTCGGCCTCGGTGTCCGTTGGGAAGCGGTTGATGGCGACCACGCAGGGCAGACCATAAACGTTCTGGATGTTGTCGACGTGACGCAGCAGGTTGGGCATGCCAGCCTTGAGTGCCTCGAGGTTCTCCTCGTTGAGGTCGGCTTTGGCGACGCCACCGTTGTACTTAAGCGCACGAGCGGTCGCGACGATCACGACGGCGCTGGGGCGAACGCCCGTCATGCGGCACTTGATATCGAGGAACTTCTCGGCACCCAGGTCGGCGCCAAAGCCGGCCTCGGTAATGGCAACATCGCCAAAGCGCATCGCCATACGCGTGGCCATGATAGAGTTGCAGCCGTGGGCAATGTTGGCGAAGGGACCGCCGTGGACAAACGCGGGCGTGCCCTCGAGTGTTTGCACCAAGTTGGGCTTGAGCGCATCCTTAAGCAGCGCAGCCATGGCGCCCTGAGCCTTGAGGTCGCGGGCGCGGACGGGGTCGCCGGCATAGCTGTAGCCGACGACGATCTCGCCCAAGCGCTCCTTGAGGTCGTTGATGCTCGTGGACAGGCACAGGATTGCCATGACCTCGGAGGCAACGGTGATATCGAAGCCGTCCTCGCGCGGCACGCCCTGGGCCTTGCCGCCAATGCCGTCGATAACATGGCGCAGCTGGCGGTCGTTCATGTCGACAACGCGCTTCCAGGTGATGCGCTTAACGTCAATACCGAGCTGATTGCCCTGCTGGATGTGGTTGTCGAGCATGGCGGCCAGCAGGTTATTGGCGGCACCGATGGCATGGAAGTCACCGGTAAAGTGCAAGTTGATATCCTCCATGGGGATGACCTGAGCCCAGCCGCCGCCGGCAGCGCCGCCCTTAACGCCAAAGACGGGGCCGAGCGAAGGCTCGCGCAGGGCCACGGCACTCTTGACGCCGCGACGACGCAGGCCGTCGGCCAGACCGATGGTCGTGGTGGTCTTGCCCTCGCCCGCAGGCGTTGGGTTGATAGCGGTCACGAGGACGAGCTTGGCCTGGTGATCAGTCGGCTCGTTGAGCAGTGAATAGTCGACCTTAGCCTTGTCGAAGCCGTACGGAATAAGGTGCTTAACGTCGACGCCGGCGTTCTTGGCCACCTCGGTAATAGGCAGCGGCGTGACAGAACGTGCGATTTCGATGTCAGTAGGCATGGGCGGTCCTTTCGTTACCGAATGAGAAAAAGACCAATTCAGCATAGCACGGGCGCGCAATAGTAAAAACGCCCATAACCGATGAACGGCGATATGTTTACCCAATGTCCGGCGATAGCCCAACAGCGCGCCAAAACAAAGCGCCCTAAACGGTAGGTTCAATCCCCAGGTGCTCAAAGGTGCGAAGGGTTGCCTGACGGCCCTGCGGCGTACGAATCATCAACCCGCACTGCAGCAAATAGGGCTCATAGACATCCTCGAGCGTGCCCGGGTCCTCGCCCACCGCGCTGGCAAGGGTCGTAAGTCCCACGGCACGACCGGAGAACGTCTTAGCAAGCGTCTCCAAAATGCGAATATCCATCCAGTCCAGCCCGAGCTCGTCGATCTCGAAGAACTCGAGCGCCTGACGGCAGATATCGAGCTCGATGGGGCCGTTGCCGCGCACCTGTGCGTAATCGCGCACGCGCTTGAGCAGGCGGTTGGCAAGACGTGGCGTGCCGCGCGAACGCGAGCCGATCTCGAGCGCACTAGGATGGTCGATCGTCACGCCCAGGATAGTCGCCGAGCGCGTCACAATCTGCGCGAGCTCCTCGACCGTGTAGTAATCCAGGCGATATGAAATGCCAAAGCGGTCGCGCAACGGGCCGGTCAACATGCCTGAGCGGGTCGTTGCCGCTACCAGCGTAAACTTGGGAATATCCAGGCGAATCGAGCGCGCCGCCGGACCCTTGCCAATCACGATATCGAGGGCAAAGTCCTCCATCGCGGGGTACAGGACCTCCTCGACCGAACGGTTGAGGCGGTGGATCTCGTCGATAAACAGCACATCACCCGGCTGCAAGTTAGTAAGGATGGCCGCTAGGTCGCCCGTGCGCGCGATGGCAGGGCCACTCGTGGTCTTGATCTGAGCGCCCAGCTCGTTAGCGATAACGGTGGCCAGCGTGGTCTTGCCCAGGCCCGGAGGACCCGAGAAGATCACGTGGTCGAGCGTCTCGCCACGGTTCTGCGCCGCTTCGATCAACACGCGCAGGCTTTGCTTGATGTGCTCCTGGCCGCAGTAATCGTCCAGGCGCTGAGGGCGCAAAGTGCGGTCGACATCGAGATCCTCGGCCGTCAGCTCCGAGCCCACCATGCGCTCGCCGTGCGCCATGGATGCCGCCGGCGAGTTACCGGGCGTCGCCCACAGGTCCTGAGAGTCATCGGCTTCCCACATCACGCATCCATTCCGAGTCGCTTAAGCGCCGCGCCGAGCAGATCCTCGACACGCATATTCTGCCCATCATACCCGCTCAGGGCAACATCGGTCTCCTGCGGGCTAAAGCCCATGGAAAGGAGCGCCGCACGGGCGTCATCGATCGCCGAGGGAGCGGCGGCGGGAACCGGCATCGCAACCTGGCCGGGAATCACGTCGACCGGCACAAAGCCCTTGTCCTTGGCAAAGGTGCTCTTGAGTTCCAAGATGAGGCGCTGCGCAGTCTTTTTGCCCACACCGGGAACCTTGGCCATGCCCTTGTCGTCCTCGGCCATTACCAGGGAATACAGCTGACCCACGGTATAGGTGGAGAGCACGGCAAGCGCCAGGCGCGGGCCGACGCCCGATACGGACACGAGCCGATCGAACATCGTGCGCTCGTCCTTGGAGGCAAAGCCAAAGAGCGTCATGGCGTCCTCGCGCACCTGCATACGGGTATAGAGGCGCACCTCGCCGCCGGGTGTAGGCAGCGTGGCGGCAGTGCTGCCCGAAATACCGAGCTCAAAGCCCACACCCGACACATCGACGACGGCCGAGCTCATCGTGGCCTCGACAAGCGTTCCATGGAGCTGGGAAATCATCAGTATCCGGTTCCTCTCTGTTGATAGAACTCGCCACCGGTAAGCGCTCGGGTGCGGCTGAGGTTTACGTGGCAGATGGCGCAAGCCAGGGCATCGGCGGCGTGGTCGGGATGCGGGTCGTGATCGAGCTGTGTGAGTGTGCGTACCATGTAGGCGACCTGCCGCTTGTCCGCGGCGCCGGTGCCCACCACAGCCTGTTTGATCTGCATGGGCGTGTATTCGCCAATCTCGAGCGCGCATTCCGAAAGCGCCACGAGTGCAGCACCGCGGGCATGCGCCGTGGGGATGGCCGAGCGAACGTTGGCGCCAAAGTAAATACTCTCGATAGCAGCGGTATCGGGTCGATAACGCTCCACGACACCCTTGAGGTCGCGGGCGATATGCGACAGGCGCACCGCGAGCGGACTTCCGGCACTGGTCTCGATGCAGCCATAGGCACGGCAACGAACCTCGCCACGCCGCTCCTCGATAATCCCCCAACCCGTATGAGCCAAACCGGGGTCGATACCCAAGATAACCAAGCCAGCCTCCCCTCGCCACAAGCACAGCGCAAGACAAGGCCCCGCGCATCATTCACGAACGTCTGTTCTAGAATAACACAACGGGGCCAAGATGCTTAGTTGAAGTGTCGGGGTTGGAGCGATTCCTACCCCCAGTCTAGTTCTGAGAGAAGAACGGGAACTGCCTCGGGTCCACCGGCGGATGCGGCATCGGTCCGCCCTGGGGCCCGCCCTGACCGCCCATCATCTTATCGATGGCGTCCTGAACTTCGCCCTCGAACTTTTTCATTCCCTCGTGCAAACGACGCTGACCGTCCTCAGAGCGCAGCTCCTCCATTTGCTCGGGCGAAATACCCAGCAGCTCGCCCAGCACGCCCATCATCTCGTTTCGCACGCGCTCGCTCGTATCCTCGTCGGCAAAACGACGCACCTCGGCGCGAGCCAGCGAATCGACCGTCATGCGCTCCTTGCCGCTCAGCCCCAGGTCGGACCACGCGAGCATATACGGCCAGGCACGCTCGGCAAACGAACGGGCCGAGACGATCGGCGCCATCGGCAACATGCGGCGGGCAGCCTCACCCTGTCGAACGAGCATCAGCAGCAGCGAGCAAGCCTCAGGCTTGCCAGCGGCCATCGGGATGTCGTCGAAAGATCGATTGCGGTCCACGTGCGCCTCGAGCGCGCCATCGACCTCACCCGGCTCAAGCCCGCCGAGCAGCTGTGCCGCGCGGTCGAGCATATCGACCGGACCGTCGAGCGTCGAGAGCGCTTGCGCCAGCACGCGCTCCATACAATCTTCCACCGCGTTGAGCGTCACGAGCTCTTGGGGCACCACGGCAGACGTGCGGTTGCGCACACGCGCCACAAACTCAAGCGTCGACAGGTACACATCGCCAAAGGGCGCAAAGTCGCCCTGGTAGCCGCCGCAAAGCGCCGGCGCCGCCAGCGCGTACTCGGTTTTGGACAGCGAGCTCAGCGCCATCGCACCCAGCTCGAGCGCCGTGTCCTCCAGCATGAGGCCCAGCGTGCGAGAGCGCAGGCGCTCGGCGTCGCCCGCCGACACATCGCGGTCGAGCACGCGCGCGGCATCCGGCGCATCGCGCTCAACCGTGCGAATATGCAGGCGCTCGGCAATGGCGCGAACGGCGGCACAGCGAGCAGCCTCGGCCTCCTCCTGCGCCGGCGTAAAGATGCGGTTGCGCCCCAGCACCAGGCCAATCACATTACGTGGGCCCAGAGCGTCGACGGCCAGCGCCGCCAGCAGGGACGACGGCAAGTCGCCCTCGAGTGCCACCACGGCGCGCGACGCACCGTGGGCCCGGGCGTTGTCGCGCACGGCGAGCACCAGCGCCTGCCACAGCCACTCCTCGGAACGGAACTCGGGCAGTTCGTGATCTTCCAGGGCATCGAGCATCACGCCGCGCTGAATCTCCTGAAC
>CABUVB010000047.1 GCA_902494815.1 uncultured Collinsella sp.
CGCAAGTCCGGTCTTGCCAAGCTCGTGAACAGCATCAACGCCTAAGTTGTAAATTTCACACCACACAGATTACGCGCATAAATGGAGCCTGTTTTATGGAACAGGCTCCATTTTTTGTACCGCTCGGGTAAGATAGTCCGCATGAATACTTCAATTGACATTTCCCACATCCGCAACTTCTCGATCGTTGCGCACATCGACCATGGCAAGTCCACGATCAGTGACCGCATCCTCGAGCTCACCCATACCGTCGACGAGCGCGACATGGAGTCGCAGCTGCTCGACACCATGGATATCGAGCGCGAGCGCGGCATCACGATCAAGTCCAACGCCGTTCGCGTCTCCTATGACGCCGACGACGGCGAGACGTATCAGTTCAACCTAATCGATACGCCGGGCCATGTGGACTTCACCTATGAGGTCTCGCGTTCGCTGGCCGCCTGTGAGGGTGCGGTGCTCGTCGTGGACGCCACTCAGGGTGTCGAGGCGCAGACCGTTTCCAACGCGACGCTCGCCATGAACGCCAACTTGGACATTGTTCCGGCCATCAACAAAATCGACCTTCCTTCGGCTCACCCCGACGAGGTCAAGACCGAGATCGAAGACGATCTGGCCATTCCCGCTGACGATGCCGTGTGCGTGTCGGGCAAAACCGGCGAGGGCATCCACGATCTGCTGGAGTCCATCGTCTTTTTGATCTCGCCTCCCAAGGGCGATGCGAATGCGCCGCTCAAGGCGCTCATCTTGGATTCGTATTTTGATGAGTACCGCGGCGTCGTTGCCACGGTCCGCGTCTTTGACGGCTCCATCAAAAAGGGCGATACCCTGCTTATGATGCAGGCCAAGGGTGACTTTTTGGTCGACGGCGTGGGCGTCAAGCGTCCTGCCGAGACCCCGGTTGATGCGTTGACGGTCGGCGAGGTGGGCTACGTGGTCACGGGCCTGAAGGACCCCGAGGCCGTTCGCGTGGGCGATACCCTTACGTGGGCGTCGAATCCCTGCCCCGAGCCGCTTCCTGGCTACCGCGAGGCCAAGCCCATGGTCTACACGGGCCTGTTCCCGATCGACAACAAGGATTACGAGAATCTGCGCGACGCTCTCGATAAGCTGCATGTCAACGACCCGTCGTTGGTGTGGGAGCCCGAGACCTCGGTGGCGCTCGGCTTTGGTTTCCGCGTGGGCTTCTTGGGTCTGCTGCATATGGAGGTCGTCAAGGAGCGCCTGGAGCGTGAGTTCAACCTTGACCTTATTGCCACGAGTCCTTCGGTCGACTATCACGTCTACAAGACCGACGGTGAGATGATTGATGTTCGCAGCCCGCAGGATCTGCCCGAGGCTACGCGCATCGAGCGTATCGAGGAGCCGTACCTCAAGGCTAAGATTATCTGCCCGCCCGAGTATACGGGCGCCGTCATGCAGCTCGCTATCGAGCACCGCGGCATTACGACCGACATGATCCATCTCACGAGTAAATCGGTCGAGATGCGCTTCGACATGCCACTCGCTGAGCTCATCCTGGACTTCTTTGACCAGCTCAAGAGCCGCACCAAGGGCTATGCCTCGCTCGATTATGAGTTCAACGAGTATCGTCCCTCCGAGCTCGTGAAGCTCGATATCTTGCTTTCGGGCGACGAGGTGGACGCGCTGTCGTTTATCGTGCACAAGGACAAGGCCTATGGCCTGGCCCGCGGCCTGTGCGACAAGCTCAAGGAAATCATTCCGCGCCAGCTGTTCGAGGTTCCTATTCAGGGTGCTATCGGCAACAAGATCATCGCCCGCTCCACCGTCAAGGCGCGCCGCAAGGACGTGCTGGCCAAGTGCTATGGCGGCGATATCTCGCGAAAGCGCAAGCTGCTCGAGAAGCAGAAAGAGGGCAAGAAGCGCATGAAGGCCATCGGTTCGGTCGAGGTCCCGCAGGAGGCCTTTATGGCGATCCTCAAGGTGGACGAGTAGGCCCATGGCGCTTTCTGAATACAGTACGCGGCTGCTGGGTGCCTATGCCGAGCAGCCGTTCCTTATGGCTCCCATGGCTGGCGTGACCGACCCCGCCTACCGCATCATGTGCCGCCGCCGCGGTGCCCATCTTGCCTACAGCGAGATGGTGAGCGTGGCGGGTCTTGCCTATGCCAGCAATAAGACGTGGCGTCTGGTGCTGCCTGCCGATGAGGAGCAGCAGATCTGCGTGCAGCTCTTTGGCTCCAAGCCCGAACAGTTTGCGAGTGCCGTCGCTGCCGTCGAGGAACGCGTGGGCGATCGCCTGTCGCTGATCGACATCAACATGGCCTGCCCGGCTCGCAAGGTCGTCACCAAGGGCGAGGGCTCGGCGCTTATGCGTACGCCCGAGCTGGCCGAGCAGATCGTCGAGGCGGCGGTCGGCGCGGCGCACGTGCCCGTGACCGTCAAGATTCGCAAAGGCTTTTATGCCGAGGATCGCAATGCCGCGACGTTTGCCCAGATGCTCGAGGGGGCAGGGGCCGCTGCGGTGGCGGTACATGGTCGCTGTGCCACGCAGCTCTATACGGGCCAGGCCGATTGGTCGGTCGTCGATGAGGTGGCCGACGCCGTCGAGATTCCCGTTATCGGTTCGGGCGACGTGTTCTCGGCCGAGGATGCGGCGGAGCGTCTGCGCAGCTCTGGCGCCAGTGCCGTGTTTATCGCGCGCGGTATCTATGGCAATCCCTGGGTGTTCGGCGATGCCCGCGCCCTTGCGCTCGATGGCACGCCGGCGCCGTCTCGCTCCTCATGCGAGCGCCTGGATGCCCTTCGCGAGCACCTGACGCTCACGCACGAGCTGTTGCCGCTCATGTCGCGTGCCCGCACGTACGCGAGCTGGTATCTAAAGGGCATGCCCCATGCTGCCGCCTGGCGCGCCCAAGTGGTGCGCTGCTCCACATACGAGGAGTTCATGGCATTGGTCGATGATATCGAGCGCGATGTGGTGGCCTGCGAGGCCGCACTTGCCGCCGGCGAGTCGGTGCCCGCTCATCCGCTGGAGGCCTAACGGTGGCCGTTACCGCGCTGTACGTGCACGTGCCGTTTTGCGCCCAAAAGTGCCGGTACTGCGACTTTGACTCGCGCAGTTTTGCTCCGTGCGACCTGAGCGCTGCGCTCGATGCCTATTTTGAGCAGTTGTATGCGCGCCTTGATGCCTTTGGAGACGTCGGGGCGCTTGCGCAGATCCGTACCGTCTATGTTGGCGGCGGCACGCCGTCGCTGGCGGGGGAGCGCCTGGTAGAACTCGCCCGGCGTATCTCTGCGTGGTGCAAGCCCGTTGAGTTTACCTGCGAAGCCAATCCTGAGTCGCTGACCGCCGAGCTTACCGCTGCGCTTGCCAAGGTTGGTGTCACACGCGTCTCTCTGGGCGTGCAAACGCTCGATAACGCCGAACTTACCGCCATCGGTCGCATTCACGATGCCGATCGGGCGCTCGCTGCCATCACGACGGTTAAGGACGCTGGGCTCGATGTGTCCTGCGACCTGATGTGCGGCCTTCCCGGGCAGACCGCCGTAAGCTGGCAGAGTACGCTCGATGGCGTGTTGGCGGCGGCGCCGCATCATGTATCGGTGTACCCCCTCACGCTCGAGGAGGGCACGCCGCTCTACCGCATGGCATGTCGCGACGAGTCGCTCGAGCCCGACGAGGATTTTCAGGCTGCATGCATGGATGCCGCGCGTGAGCGCCTAGGTGCGGCCGGCTATCACCCGTATGAGGTGGCAAGCTACGCGCTCGACGGCCATGAGTGTGCCCACAACATTGCCTATTGGACCGGACAGGGCTATCTGGGCTTGGGTCGCTCTGCCGCCGGTATGTTCGACGCCGAGGATTTCGATCGCTTGACCGGGTTGTTTCCCGACGTGCCTGCTCGCGGCGATGCGTATCGCGTGCGTCTGGTGCAACGCAACGATGCCGCGACGACGTTTGAGGCCGAGTTTCTGTCGCAGCGCGAGGCTGCGGCCGAGGATTTGATGCTCGCCTGCCGCATGACGCGTGGCATTGGGCCCGACCTGTTGGTTCGCTCGGTAAACGTGATCGCTGCAGATGAGTTGGCGGCGGCCTGTGACCGTGCGCTCGAGTTGGGCCTTGCCACCTGGGTGCCCGATGACGTTGAGGGGCTTGCTGCGCGCGTCACCTCGAAAGACGTTATCGCAGGTCGCGTCCGTGCTCGTTTAGCGCCCACCCACTTGGGCTGGCTCGATGGAAATGTGCTGTTCGAGCTGTTTTGGGGTCTAGCTTAGGCCGCTCGGGTAGAATTACCGCAATATAAACGCTGCTGTGAGCAGGAGGTTGCCGCGCATGGCGACGATGAACGAAAAAGATTATTACGAGATTTTGGGTGTCTCCAAGGACGCCACCTCGCGTGATATACAGAAGGCCTTCCAGCAAAAGGCCCGCAAGCTCCATCCGGACGTCAACAAAGAACCTGATGCCGAGGAAAAGTTCAAAGAGGTTTCCGAGGCCTATGCCGTGCTTTCGGACGAGCAGAAGCGTGCGCGCTACGACGCCATGCGCTCGGGCAATCCCTTCGCCGGCGCTCCTACGGCTTCTCCCTATGGCGGCGGCTACGCCGGTAGCGCGGGCTATGGCAATCCCTTTGAGGGCGGCTTTCCCTTTGGTGGCGCCTGGGGCCAGCCGCGTCGCGGGCAGGCTGCCTACAATCCCGAGAACGGCGCCAACGTGGTCGTCGATATCAAGCTCGACGCCAAGGAGGCCAAGGGCGGTGCCCGCAAGACCGTCCGCTATACGCGCTTCGATACCTGTGGTCACTGCGGAGGTTCGGGTTCTGTTTCGTCCGAGCATGCACATACCTGTCCGAGCTGCGGCGGTCGCGGCCACATCGACGTCGACCTGTCTTTTCTGTTTGGCGCCGGCACGTTTCAGTCGGTCTGCCCCGAGTGCGGCGGTTCCGGTAAGGTCGTCGCCGATCCCTGCCCCGATTGCGGCGGCAGCGGGCGTGTCCGTGTGGCCTCCGAGCAGACGATTGAGTTTCCTGCCGGCACGCATGATGGCGACGAGGTCCGTATTAGCGGCATGGGTCATGCTGGCACCAACGGTGCCGCGGGCGGCGACCTGGTCGGTCGCGCCCATGTCGAGGCCGAGCGTCTGGAAGGCAAGGCCCGTACCGGTTTTTACCTGATGGGCATCGTGGCGCCATTTTTGGTGCTATCGGCCATCTCGGGCGTGTTCTCGGCCTTTGCCGTGATGTGCTTTATTCCGTTTGCCATGGGCCTGTTCATGGTGCTCTCGGACGGCGTGCTTCACCGCAGCCTGCTGTGGTGGAAGCGCGGTGCGATGCAGTTTGCCAACGGTTTTGCCAACGGCTTCATGTTCGCGCTCGTGTCGGTTTGGTTTGCGAGCTGCTCGCAACGGGCCATGCTTTCGCCGTACCAAATGCAATAACATCAAACCCTCTGTTTGCGGCCGCCCCAGCTTGGGTATAGGACGCACTGTGACAATAATGAAAGTCGGAAGGATTCGGTCGTGTCGGAAAATAGGGATTACTACGAGGTACTTGGCGTCGACAAGGATGCCGACGCGCGGACGATTAAGCGCGCGTTTCTAAAGAAGGCCCGTACCGTACACCCGGACGTTTCGGACGACCCCGAGGCCGAGGCCAAGTTCAAAGAGCTCAACGAGGCATATTCCGTTCTTTCCGACGAGCAGAAGCGTGCTAACTACGACCGTTACGGCACCGCGGACGGCCCCGGTGGCTCTGGCTATGTCGACATCAACGATATCTTTGGTGGCATGGGCATGGACGACCTGTTCTCGTCGTTCTTTGGTGGTGGCGCCGGTGGTGGCGCTCGAAATCGCCGTGAGCGTCGTCGCGGCCGCGATATGGCCATCTCCCTTTCGGTGACCCTTGAGGAGGCGGCACTCGGTTGCAAAAAGACGATCAGCTATGACCGCCTTGCCCCCTGCGAGGATTGCAACGGCACCGGTAGGGCCGAGGGCGCACAGGAAAAGCAATGCAGCCGCTGCCACGGCACGGGCTATGTCACGACGGTTCAGCGTTCGTTCCTGGGCCAGGTTCAGTCCTCTTCGCCTTGTCCCGACTGCCATGGCGAGGGTACGGTTATCGACCATCCCTGTGAGACCTGCGACGGCCAGGGCCGCACGCCTTCGCACGAAAAGATCGACATCGATATTCCCGCCGGCGTTTCGACCGGTCGCCAGCTGCGCGTGAGTGGTTTTGGCGAGGCCGGCCTTCGCGGCGAGCCCTCGGGCGACCTGATTGTCAACGTGCGCGTCGCCGACCACGAGCGTTTTAAGCGCAACGGCGACGATCTGTACCTCGTGAGCGATATCTCGATTGCGCAGGCCGCGCTCGGTTGCGAGATCGAGGTCGAGGGCATTATGCCCGATGAGGTCGTCAAGGTGTGTGTCCCCGCCGGCACACAGTACGGTGACACTGTGAGCGTCAACAATTACGGCATGCCGCGTATCGGCGGTGGCGGTTCGCGCGGTCGTCTGATCGTGCAGATGCGCGTGGTCGTCCCCACGAACCTTTCCAACAAGCAGCGCGAGCTGCTTCGCGCCTTTGCCGACGAGATGGGCGATGACGTCGCATCCGGTAAGAAATCCGTGACCGATCGCATCAAGAGCGCTCTCGACGACATCCTCGATTAAGGAGCCCGCGTGCTCGCACCTCATATCTCTGTCGTCAACCTCGGCTGTCGCGTCAACCGGGTTGAGTCCGACCGTATCACTGCCGATCTAATGTGCCTGGGCTTTGCGATGGTGGAGCCTCAGGATGCTGAGCTGATCGTCATTAACACCTGTGCCGTTACGGGCGAGGCCGAGGCCAAGACCCGTAAGGCCGTTCGCCATGCGCTGGCCTATCCAAACGAGCCCTATGTGGTCGTGACCGGATGCGTGGTCAATTTGCACCCCGAGGAGCTGCTGGAGCTTTCGGACCGCGTGATCGCCGAGCCGTCCAAGATTGATGTCGCCGATCGCGTCTGCGAGGTGCTGGGCGTTGAGTCCGATGACGTTCCCGCCTGCAGCGACGGCGAGGTGGTCGAAGCACTCGGTCGCTCGCGTCTGGGCGTGAAGATCCAGGACGGCTGCAACCATCGTTGCACCTATTGCATTGTGTGGAAGGCCCGCGGCCCCGAGCGCTCCGTGCCGGTCGAGTCCGTACTCGAGCAGGTTCGCGAGGCCCAGGAGGCCGGCGTGCCCGAGGTAGTGCTGACGGGCGTGAACCTGGGCGCCTACGATGGCAAGAGCGCGACTGATGAACACGTCGAGATCGATGAGCTGCTCGAGGCGATCATGGAGCGCACGTCCATTCCGCATGTGCGCATTTCCTCGGTCGAGCCCATGGATATCTCCGAGCCCCTGCTTAAGGTCATGGCGCGCTATCCGAAGCGCATCGCCCCGTTTTTACACCTGCCTGTGCAGTCCGGCTGCACCAGGACGCTGCATCGCATGGGGCGTCCCTATAGCGCCGAGGCCTTTGAGGAGACGGTGCGCATGATTCGCACCAACTTGCCACAGGCTGCACTTTCGTGCGACGTTATCGTCGGTTTTCCTGGCGAGACGGACGAGGAGTTCGAGGAGTCGCTGGCGCTGTGCCGCCGCGTGGGCTTTTCGCGTATGCATGTGTTTCGTTACAGCAAGCGTCCCGGTACCCTTGCTGCCGATATGCCCGACCAGGTGCCGCCCGAGGTTATGGCCGAGCGCAGCCGTCGTATGCGAGCCGCGGCGCAGGAACTCGCCATTGCCGACGCTCGCCGCCGCGTGGGTACCGTCGAGCGCGCCGTGCTCGAGTATGGCGACAACCTGACGCTCGGTTCGTTCCACCATGCCCGTCTTGACGATACCTGTGGACTCACAGCCCCGTGCCTGCTCGATGTTGCTATCATCGGAGTCGATGATTCCGGCTTGGTCCATGCACGCAGGGAGGTTCATGGAAGCCTCGAAGATTAGACTTACCGTTCCCGAGGGAATTGATCCCTCATGCGTTTTGGGCGCCGGCGACGGTGTCCTTCGTGCGCTCGAGAGCTTGGTTCGCGCCCATGTGGTCGCCCGTGGCGATAGCATCGCCGTGTGCGGTGACCCGGACGAGGTCGAACTCGTGGCGCGTTTTTTCGAACACGCTTTTCGCGAGGCGGCCGCCGGACGCACACTGTCTGCCGACGATGTCTCTCGCTGCCTGGCCGTCTTGCGCGACGGTGAGCACGAGGCTACATCGCTTCGCGATGATGTGCTGCTTTCGTATCGCGGCCGTGTCATTCGCCCCAAAACGCTTGGCCAAAAGCGCTACGTGGATGCCATCCGCTCGCATACCATCACGTTTGGCCTGGGTCCTGCCGGTACCGGTAAGACCTATCTGGCCATGGCGCTCGCCGTTGCCGCGCTCAAGCGTCACGAGGTGGGCCGTCTGATCTTGACGCGTCCGGTTGTCGAGGCGGGGGAGAACCTGGGCTTTTTGCCCGGTACCCTTGAGGAAAAGATCGATCCCTACATGCGTCCGCTCTACGACGCCCTTTTTGACATGATGGATCGCGAGCGCACCGATGAGCTTATGGAGCGCGGCGTGATCGAGATCGCCCCGCTTGCCTACATGCGCGGTCGTACGCTGAGCGATGCCTTTGTGGTGCTCGACGAGGCGCAAAATACCACGCCCGAGCAGATGAAGATGTTCCTGACGCGCCTGGGCTTTAACTCCAAGTTTGTGATTACCGGCGACCTGAGCCAGCGCGATCTGGTGGGTCGTCGCGGCGGTCTTGCCGACGTTGAGCAGATTTTGGGCCGTGTCGACGATGTCGCATTTTCGCACCTCGAGCGTGCCGACGTGGTGCGCCATGCCTTGGTGGGGCGTATCGTCGAGGCATACGATACTTATGATGATGTGCGCGAGAAACGCGTGCGTGACCGAAAGGAGTCCCGTTGAGTGTATTGATCAGCAACGATGCCGAGCTCGATACGCTGCTCGACGCGCAGGAGGTAGAGCACATCTGCGAAGTCGTGCTTGCCGCCGAGGGCGTTGAGCGTGAAGTTGAGATTTCCCTTTCGTATGTCGATGAGGACGAAATGCACGAGCTCAACCACGAGTGGCGCGGTATCGACCGTACCACCGATGTCCTCTCGTTTGAATGCGACTCGGCCTTTGATGAGGATATTCCCGCCGACGAGGCGCTCGAGCTCGGCGATATCATCCTGGCCCCGCAGGTCATTGCCCGTCAGGCCCCCGGCTTTGGCAATAGCCCTGCCGACGAGTGCCGCCTGATGCTCGTGCATGGCATGCTGCACCTGCTGGGATATGACCATATCGGGGACGACGAGGCCGAGGTCATGGAGGCCCGCGAGGACGCCATCCTGCGCGATCTGGCGCTCGAGCGCGGCGAGGACCCCAAGCTGGTCCACGTCGGCCCCATCACCAACCACGCCCACGACTAGGAGCCGTCTATGATTCCCGGATCGAACAAGGACCATCCGTCCTTCTTAAAGTCGTTTTCCTACGCCATGGAGGGCTTCGTCACCGCCGTCAAGACCGAGCGCAACATTAAGGTCATGCTCGTAGCGGGCGTGTGCACCGTCATTGCCGGCTGCATCGTGGGGCTCGACATTGCCGAGTGGGCCACGATTATCATCTGCTGCGGCCTGGTGATTCACGGCGAGCTGTGCAATACCGCTATGGAGGCGATCGTCGACCTGGCGACCCAGGAACTTCATCCGCTGGCAAAGCGCGCGAAGGATATCGCCGCCGCCTCCGTATACGTGCTTTCCATCACCGCGGCGATTGTGGGATTGCTGGTATTTGCCCACGCGCTCGACTTTATTTAGAAAGGGATTTTCATGTCCGACACTATGCAGCCTATCGATGAAACTCTGGACGACGAGTCCCTGGATGCGGTGGATGCCGAAGCGACAGAGGCCTATGAGGATGTCGAGGAGTTCGACCCGTTTGAGGGCATGAGCGACGAGGAGCTCGACGCCCTGTGCGACGAGGACGACAGCCTCGCGGGCTTTGGCGACGTTGAGCCCGGTTTCCGCAGCGGCTTCGTGGCCTTGGTCGGCCGCCCCAATGCCGGTAAGTCCACGCTGCTCAACGCCTGCTATGGCAAAAAGGTTGCCATCACCTCGCCGGTGGCCCAGACGACCCGTCGCCGTATGCGCGCCGTCGTCAACCGTCCTGGCTACCAGCTGGTTTTTGTCGATACCCCGGGTATTCACAAACCCAAGGACGGTCTGGGATCCGAGCTCAACAAGAGCGCGCTGTTCGAGCTGAACGATGTCGATGTCGTCGCGTTTTTGATTGATGCCACCAAGCCGATCGGCAGGGGAGACGCCTGGGTTGCCGAGCGCGTCAAGAATGCCCGTTCCAAGAAGGTCCTGGTGCTCACCAAGGCCGATGAGGCCGACCCCGCACAGGTCATGGAGCAGCTTCAGGCCGCCCACGAGCTTATGGAATATGACGACGAGATCGTGACGTCGTCGGTCAAGAACTTCAACGTCGATGCCTTTATCGAGACCGTTGCGCACTTTTTGCCCGAGGGTCCGCGTTGGTTCCCCGAGGACATGGGTACCGACGCTTCCGACGAGACGCTCGTTGCCGAGTTTGTGCGCGAGAAGGTCCTGCGTCGCACCCGCGACGAGATCCCGCATTCCGTTGGCGTGATTTGCGATGCGCTCGAGCAGACCAAGAAGGTGCTGCGCGTGCACGCCACCATTTACGTCGAGCGCGAGGGCCAAAAGGGCATCATCATCGGCAAGGGCGGTGAGATGATCAAGCATATCGGTATCGACGCCCGTCGCGATCTTGAGCGCATCTTTGGCACGCAGGTCTTTTTGGAGCTGGACGTGAAGGTCAAGGCCGGCTGGCGTGACGACGAGGCCCAGATTCGCCGCTTTGGCTACAACGCCGA
>CABUVB010000048.1 GCA_902494815.1 uncultured Collinsella sp.
CTGGTCGTCCTGGCCCCGCAGGCTGCCAGCTACCTGGCCGACCTGCAGAAAGACTGCGAGCGCGTGGGCAACAAGTGCGTCGCCTGCCGCGGCAAGCAGTACATCGAACTCTCCCAGAACGGCGACAAGTCTCTCGCCTTCGTCTCCGAACAACTTTCGAAGTAAGTAACGCCCAGGGCCAGCCGACCATCCAAGACCGGCTGGCCCTTCGATTTAGACGATTGGATCATCATGTCCGTTAATCCTGCTAGCGTCACCAACCCGCCCGCGCAGTTTCCCGAGGACTTTGTCTTTGGCGGCGCCACTGCTGCCTACCAGGTAGAAGGCGAGACCCGCACTCACGGTAAGGGCAAGGTTGCCTGGGACGACTTCCTGGAGGCCCAGGGGCGCTTCTCCCCCGATCCCGCTTCGGACTTCTACAACCAGTATCCCGTCGATCTGGAGCTGTGCGAAGAGTTTGGCATCAACGGCATTCGCCTCTCCATCGCCTGGAGCCGCATCTTCCCCAACGGCACCGGCGAAATCAACCCCGAGGGCGTCCAGTTCTACCACGATCTCTTCGCCGAGTGCCACAAGCACCACGTTGAGCCGTTCGTCACGCTGCATCACTTTGACACGCCGCTTCCCCTCTTTGAGAAGGGCGACTTCCTCAACCGCGAGACTATCGACGCCTTTGTGGACTTTGCCACCTTCTGCTTTAAGGAGTACGCCGACCAGGTAACCTACTGGTTCACCTTTAACGAGATTTGGGCCGACGCCTCCAACACCTACATCGAGGGCACCTTCCCCGGTGGCGTCAAGGCGCATCTTGCCGAGGCCTTCCAGTGCGAGCACAACATGATGCTCGCCCACGCCAAGGCAGTACTGGCCTTCCACAACGGCGGTTTTAAGGGCAAGATTGGCGTCATTCAGTCGCTGGAGTTCAAGTACCCGCTCAACGAGAACGACCCCGCCGACATCAAAGCCGCCAACAACGAGCACGTGCTGCAAAACCAGTTCTTGCTCGACGCCACCTTCCGCGGCGACTACGCGCCCGACACCCTCGAGTGCGCTAACCGCCTGGCTGCCGTCTCGGGCGGCACCATCGAGATCTTGGACGAGGACCTCGAGATTATGCGCGAGGCAGCGCTCTACAACGACTACCTGGGCGTTAACAACTATCAGTGCCGTTTTTTGAAGGCTTACGATGGCGAGAACGACCTGCACCACAACGGTACGGGCGAGAAGGGCACCGGCCGCTGGCGCGTCAAGGGTATTGGCGAGCATGTGAACAAGCCTGGCATCCCCACCACCGACTGGGACTGGATCATCTATCCCGAGGGTCTGTTCGATCTGCTCGTCTACATTAAGCAGCGCTACCCCAACTACAAGCAGATCTTCATCACCGAGAACGGCATGGGCTACAAAGACCCCTACAAGGACGGTTTTGTGGACGACCAGCCGCGCATCGACTACATCGAGCAGCACCTGCGCTGGTTGCTCAAGGCCATGGAGGTGGGCGTCAACGTGGGCGGCTACTTCTTGTGGAGTCTGCAGGATCAGTTCTCCTGGACTAATGGCTACAACAAGCGTTACGGCTTCTTCTACGTTGACTTTGAAACCCAGAAGCGCACGCCCAAGGCAAGCGCATACTGGTATAAACACGTGGCGCAGACCCGTCGTCTGGACTAGCGGCTGACGGGGTTGCCCGCTCACACAACCTGTCCCCATTTCTCAGCCGGGGGCGGCACGTCACACGGCGCGCCGCCCCCGGTCTTTTTGTTTTTGGGCTGGTCGGGAGCCGTTTGTCTCGATCTGTAACATCTAGCCGAGTTTTTTGGTCCTAGCTGTTACAGATTGAGACGAACAGGATTGCTCTTTCCGAAGAATCTAAATCTGTAACACGTAGCCCGCTTTTGACCGTCTACCTGTTACAAATCGAGACAAACGGAGTAGGACCTAACCCCGTATGTCCCTAACAGTCGAGCGTTCGACCAGCGTACTCGGCACATGAATCGCCTCGATAGACGAGCTCTCTCCAATCGCCGCCTCAAACGCAAGCTTACCGACACCGCGCAAATCAAATCGCAGCGTCGTCAGTCGATTGTGAGGAACAAGTCCCTCGAGTGCGTCGTCGATACCAACCACGCTCACGTCGTCGGGCACGGACAGGCCCGCGTTCTCGAGCGCGGCGATAACGCCCAGCGCCATCTGGTCATTTGCCGCAAGCACGGCAGTCGGCGCCTGCGACCCGCCGGCAAGCACCTCGGCCGCAATCCGCTCGCCCATGGCGTACCCACTGTCCGCACTCCAATCGCCACGCAGCATCGGAGCGGCATCGACATGAGCACGACCCAGCGTATCGCGCCAACCGGCCTCACGAAAACGCGAGGAAATCGAGTTTTCCGGACCCGCCACAAACCGCATATTCGAGTGACCATGTTCCAGCAGATAATTGGTCAACAGCTCGCACGAACCATACTGGTCGGAGTCGATCGTCGTGCAGCGCGGATGCGCATACATGGACAGGATGACCGTTCGCACTCCCGGCAGGGGAACAAACTCCTCAAAATCGGGAGCCATGCGGTTCATGTTGAGAATCATGCCGTCGACGGGTCGCTCGACCATGCGGCGCGAGGCATCGGCAAGTGTATAGGGCTTGTCGCCGCCCATCTCGATCATAGTGACGGCAAAATCGTGCTCGCGCGCCGCTTGCATGATACCCTCGAGCGTCGCCAGGTTACCGACACGTGTGATGTTGTACAGGCACAGGCCAATAGAACGATACGACCCGCCGTGCAACGCCGCTCCAGCAAAATTGGGACGAAAGCCCAGCTCTTCCATGGCGGCCAGCACACGCTTGCGCGTCTTTTCCGTCACGTTGGGCATACCGTTGACCACGCGAGACACAGTCTGGCGGCTCACGCCAGCGAGCGCCGCAACCTCTGCCGCGCTCGCCGAACGACCATTCCTTGTCTGCTGATCCATGCCTTCCACGCTAACCTGCTTCCCAACTATTCCCCGCGCCCATGGCGCATCGTACATACATCGATAACGTGCTCATGATACCCGAGCCATATACCACAACATGAAAACTTCTGTCAATCAAAACCGCTTACCGAACAAATACAACCGTTCGCGGCTGTTTGAAGTTGTTTTGTTTCTATACATCCCAGCCGGATGTTAACGTGCTCATTGTCAAATGTTCACGTGCTCATTTTGGTTCTAATCATTTTAAGATAGTGTTTATCGGGCTTTTTCACCGCTGAACGCTAACCAGGGAGCCTCCTGAGCGCAAACGCACAATATCGAACAGCGAGACGAGAGGGTGTATGCATATGTCTTTGCTAAACCGCGTACAGCAGCTGCCGAAGGGCTTTGTTTGGGGCGCCGCAACCGCCGCGTACCAAACGGAAGGTTCCACGAAGGTGGCAGGCAAGGGTAAGACCATGTGGGACGATTACCTTGTCGCCCAGGGTCGCTTTTTGCCCGACCCGGCCAGTGATTTCTACAACCGCTACGAGGAGGATATCCGCCTTTCTGCCGAGCATGGACTCAACGCCATCCGTGTGTCCATCGCCTGGACCCGCATCTTCCCCAACGGCGACGATGCCGAGCCCCTCGCCGAGGGCGTTAAGCACTACCACGAGCTGTTCGCCTGCTGCAAAAAGTATGGCGTCGAGCCCTATGTGTCCCTGCATCACTTTGACTCCCCCGCCGCCCTGTTCAACCAGGGCGACTGGCTCAACCGCAAGACCGTCGACGCCTATGTGCGCTATGCCGAGTTCTGCTTCCGCGAGTTCCGCGAGGTCAAGAATTGGTTCACCATCAACGAGCTCATCAGCCTCTCGCACTCCCAATACATCCAAGGCAACTTCCCGCCCAACCATCACTTTGATGTGACGAGCGGCATCCAGAGCCAGCACAACGAGCTCGTTGCCCACGCCCGCGCCGTCAACCTGTATAAGGATCTTGACGAGACCGAGCACCTGGGCGGACGCATTGGCATGGTCAACGTCCTGACGCCGGCATATCCTGCCACAGACTCGCCCGCCGACCAGCACGCCGCCGACCTGTACAACGCCTTCTACACCGACTTCATCATGGACGGCGCCTTCCTGGGTCACTACTCCGCGCGCACCCTCTCACTCATCAACGAGATTCTGCGTGCCAACAACGCCACGCTTACGGTTGAGGACAGCGACATGGAGGAGCTCGCCAAGGCGGCGCCCCGCAACGATATGTTCGGCCTCAACTACTATCAGTCGGCGTTTATCGCCGCCTACGATGGCGAGTCCACCAACAGCTTTAACGGCACCGGAGACAAGGGCACCTCGTGCTTTAAGTTTAAGGGCGTCGGGCAGCAGGTCGATATGCCGGGTATCCCCACCACCGACTGGGATTGGCTCATCTACCCGCAAGGCCTCTACGACACGCTCAAGCACATCAGCGCCACCTATCCCAACCTCCCCGTCATCTATATCACCGAAAACGGCCTGGGCCACAAGGACCCCGAGCCCGACGCAAACGGCATCGTCGCCGATCCCGAGCGCATCGACTTTGTCGACCAGCACATGGAGAAGGTGCTCCGGGCGCGCGCCGAGGGCGTCGACGTCCAGGGCTACTTTATCTGGAGCCTGCAGGACCAGTTCTCGTGGGCCAACGGCTATAACAAGCGCTACGGCCTGTTCTACATCGACTTCGACACGCAAAAACGCTACATCAAGCAGTCGGCACTCTGGTACAAGGAGCTCGCCGACACTATGGCGGACGCGCAGTAGCGCATCGCCTCGCTTTCCCCCGAGAGGGGAGCGGCCCTATGCGATACAAACCCAGCCGCTCCCCTCTCTCCCCCTGGGACCGACCCCGCCTGCACCCGGGCTTTTAGCAAGCGGGAGACCATATAGGTTTTCAACGTCCATGCCATTATGATTTCATGCAAAGAGGAGCGTGAACTATGGAATCGATCGTTAAGTTCTTGGAGAAAGGTCAGCCGTACTTCGACAAGGTCTCTAAGAACATCTACCTTCAGGCCATTAAAGACGGCTTTTTGGCAGCAATGCCCATCATCCTGTCTTCTTCTGTCTTCCTGCTTATTTCGACCCTGCCGGGCGTTGTCGCCACGGTCGGCGGCTTTACGCTGCCCGACTGGTGGAACGTCGACGTCGTGAACTTCTGCAACAAGGTTTACAACTTCACGATGGGCGTCGTGGGCATCATGGTCGCCGGCACCACCGCAAGCGCGCTGACCGGCTCCAAGAACCGCCGCATGCCTGCCGGCAAGGCCATCAACGCCACGAGCACCATGGTCGCCGCCATGTGCGCTATGCTCATCTTGGCCGTTACCCAGACGAGTGCCAAGATCGACGGCGCCGATGTCTCGGTGTTCTTTACCGACAACATGGGCACCAAGGGCCTACTGAGCTCCTTTGTCGCCGCATTTGCCACGGTCAACATCTATGCCTTCTGCATTAAGCGAGACATCACCATCAAGCTGCCCAAAGAAGTCCCCGGCGCCATCGCCCAGAACTTCCGCGACATCTTCGCCTTCAGCTTCTCCATCCTGTTTGTCGCCGTCATCGACGTTATCTGCCGCACCTGCTTGGCCGTCCCGTTTGCCAACGTCATCTCCACGCTGGTGAGCCCGCTGTTCGCCGCTGCCGATTCCTACGCCGGCCTCGCCCTCATCTGGTTCATGATCCCGCTGTTCTGGTTCATGGGCATCCACGGCCCCTCGGTCGTTAAGCCTGCCCTCAACGCCGCGCTGTTTGGCAACATCACCACCAACCTCGCCACGCTGCAGGCCGGCGGTCACCCCGCCCTCGCCCTGACCGAGAACTTCGGTAACTACATCGGCGAACTCGGCGGCACCGGCGCCACGTTCATTGTCCCGATCATCTTCCTGCTCTTTATGCGCTCCAAGCAGCTCAAGGCCGTCGGCAAAGCCTCTGTCGTACCCGTGATGTTCGCCGTCAACGAACCGCTGCTGTTCGCCGCGCCCATCATCCTCAACCCGTACTTCCTGATCCCGTTCCTGTTTGCCCCCGTGGCCAACGTCCTCATTGGTAAGTTCTTCATCGACTTTTTGGGCATGAACGGCTTTATCTATGCCATGCCGTGGGCACTCCCCGGACCGATCGGCACCTTCATCGACACCAACTTCCAGCCGATCTCTCTGGTCCTGGTTGTCGTCCTGCTGGTCGTTGACTTCTTAATCTACTACCCGTTCTGCAAGGCCTACGACAACGTCCTGTGCAAGCAGGAGGCCGAGACCCTGGCCGAAGAAGAGGCCGAGGAGACCAAGGCCGTCAAGACCGCTGCCGCCCCCGCCGTTGAGGCTCCTGTTGTCGAGACCGCTTCTGCCACCGAGGCCTCCGCAGCTCCGTCCGCCCTTAAGGGCAAGGATCTGAGGGTTCTGGTTCTGTGCGCTGGCGCCGGCACCTCTGCACTGCTCGCCAACGCGCTTAAGGAAGGCGCCGACGAGCTGGGCATCGACATTACCGCCAACGCCGGTGCCTACGGCAGCCACTACGCCATCATGGACCAGTACAACGTCATCGTCCTGGCTCCGCAGGTTCGCACCTATTACAACGAGATGAAGGCCGACACCGACCGCCTGGGCATCACGCTGCTGTCGCCCAAGGGCAAACAGTACATCGACCTCACTAAGGATCCCAAGGGTGCCGTCGCCTGGATCGAGGAAAACCTCGAGGCATAAGACGCTGACGCCACCTGCCGCTCGCAGAAAAAAAATGGCCCGTGCATCGATGCGTGATGCGCGGGCCATTTTGTTTAGACCGCACCCGTCCTCCTGTTCATCTCAATCTGTAACATCTAGCCGAGTTTTTCGGTCCCAGCTGTTACAGATCGAGGTGAACGCACAGGCCAAGCCAAAAATCTCAATCTGTAACATGTAGACCGCTTTTGACCGCTTAGATGTTACAGATCGAGACAAACAGATGGGTCAATCCAATCAATCTAGATCTGTAACACCTGGCTGGTCATTTCACTCCTAACTGTTACAGATCGAGACAAAGATGATGGCTGGGTAGACAAAATCTCAATCTATAACACCTAGTCGAGTTTTCGGGTCCCACCTGTTACAGATTTAGACGAGCAGGCCGAGCACGTCTACGCCCGCAGATCCCTTACGCTGGAACGCTCGACCAACACGCCCGAGACGAGCGTACGACTTCTGGAGCTCGGGGCTTCCAGACCTGCGACGACCTCGTTAAGCGCACGGATGCCCAGTTCGCGGTGGCGAAACTTCACCGACGTCAGAATCGAGTTGGGAATCGTCTTGTAGAGCTCATCGTCGAAGCCGATCACGGACACGTCGTCGGGCACACTGAGCCCTTTGTCACGTAGAGCCATCATCACGCCGTTTGCCATGCAGTCGTTAGCGGCGAGAACCGCCGTGCAATCGGGTTTATCGGCAAGCGCAAGGCCTGCGGCATAGCCACTATCCGCATTCCAATCGCCTTGCAGAGGCTCGGGCGGCTCAATGCCATGCGCCTCGAGTGCCGCTCGCCAACCTTTCATACGGCACTGGCTCGACAGCGCTTCTTTCTTACCAGAGACGAAGTACACGTTTTTGTGCCCGTGATTCAAGAAGTACTCGCATGCCATGCGCGCGCCACCCTCTTGGTCGTCACTGACGGTGGAGCAGGTAGGATGTTCCATCGGTGTGATAATCACCGTCTTGAGGTCTTTCGGTGCCTCAAAGGTATCAAAGTCATCGACCATCTGACGCAGGTTGAAGATCATGCCATCAACAGGCAGCTGCGACATCCTACGCGCCGCTTCGGCAAGGGTCATCTTCTCCCCCGCCCGCTTTTTGATCATCGTGAGCGCAAAGCCGCGTTCTTCGGCGGCATCTGCGATACCGTCAATCATGTCCACGGCACCGCACGACAAGTGGAACAGCACGACGCCGATGCACCCGTAACGGCCCAACTTGAGCGAACGCGCGGCAAAGTTGGTTCGAAACCCGAGCGCTTCCATTGCGGAATGGACCTTATCGCGTGTCGACTCTCGCACGCTAGCGGGCTCGTTGATCACACGCGAAACCGTCTTGAGAGAAACACCCGCGGCAACTGCCACATCGTTCATTGAGACAATTTTCTTGTCCATCGTTGCCACTACTTCTCCAGTCGGTCTTGCATCGCTTGTTTTTTTGCGTTCTAGCATACACTACCTGCCTGACTGACAAATCAACCGTTTACCGGACAATATCGACCGCTCACCCGTATATCCTTGTTGCTCTTCCAAAAATGTCTTACGTTGTCATTAACGAAATGACAACGTTGTCATTTCGCAATGCCTTCCTTGAGCAGGAAGGTTTCCGGGCAGTCCTGACCATCCATCGACGACCAGTTCCATCCACATGCATCGCGCATCAAGTAGCAAAGGAGCTCTATGGACGCCATCGTAAAGATGCTCGAAAAGCATCAGCCGTTCTTTGAGAAGATCTCGAGGAACATCTACCTCCAGGCTATTAAGGACGGATTCCTTGGGTGCATGCCCATCGTCCTCACCTCTTCGATCTTTCTGCTCATTGCCACCCTTCCCGGCGTAGTCGGCATCACGCTGCCCCAGCCGCTCATCGACTGGTGCAACAAGCTGTACAACTTCACCATGGGCGTCATGGGCATCATGGTTGCCGGCACCACTGCCAAGAACTTCACGGCTTCCATGAACCGTCGCATGCCCGCCGGCAAGGTGCTCAACGACGGCTCCACCATGGTGGCCGCCCAGTGCAGTATGCTTTTGCTCGCCGTTACGCAGTTCACCACCAAGTTCAACGGCTCCGAGCTTTCGGTCTTCGATTGCACCAGCATGGGCACGCGCGGTCTGTTCTCGGCCTATATCGCCGCGTTCATCACCGTGTGGGTCTACAAATTCTGCGTCTCGCGCGATCTGACCATTAAGCTGCCCAAGGAGGTTCCGGGCGCCATCGCTCAGAACTTCCGCGACATCATCCCCTTCGGTGGCGCTGTCATCATCTGCGGCATCATCGATGTCGTCGTGCGCAACCTCATGGGCGTTCCGTTCTCCGAGCTGCTTATCAAACTGCTCTCCCCGCTCTTTACCGCTGCAGAAACCTATCCTGGCCTTATCCTTATCCAGGCAGCCACCGCGTTCTTCTGGTTCATCGGCGTCCACGGCCCCTCGATCGTCCAGCCGGGCATCGACCCCATCCGTCTTGCCAACCAGGCCGAGAACCTGCAGGTTCTGCTGGCCGGTGGCCACCCCGCCCACTCCCTCACCTTTAACATGTCGCTCGTGGGTGAGTTCGGCGGCACCGGCGCCACGTTCATCGTGCCGCTTCTGCTGATTCTCTTTATGAAGTCCAAGCAGCTCAAAGCTGTCGGTAAGGCCTCGATTGTTCCTGTTGCCTTCGCCGTCAACGAACCGCTGCTCTTTGGCGCCCCGATGATCCTTAACCCCTACATGCTCATCCCCTTTGTTGCCGCAGGCTGCGTCAACGTGAGTGTTGCCAAGTTCTTTATCGATAACGTGGGCATGAACGGCTTCTCCTTCGTGGTGCCTTGGGCTACCCCTGCCCCCATCGGCATCTTCATCACCACGAACTTCCAGCTTATCGCTCTGGTATTTGTCGCGATCATCATCTTGCTGGACGCCATCATCTACCTGCCGTTCTTGAAGGCATACGATAAGCTGCTCTGCGACCAGGAGGCCGAGCGCGCCGCCGAGCTGGGTCTCGAGTCCGATGGTGCCGCTGCCATCGCCGCCAGCACCCCTGCGCCCGCTGTCGAGCAGGCCACCGCTTCCGTCGAGACGACCGTTGCCGACGCCGACAGCAAGCCTGTTACCGACCAGTCCGAGCCCACTTCCGAAGCATCCACCAAGAAGGATGTCGACGGTCTGAAGGTCCTCGTACTGTGCGCCGGCGCCGGCACCTCTGCCATGCTTGCCAACGCCATCAAGGAAGGTGCTGCGCAGACCGGAGAGAACATCGCTTCCTCCGCAGGCGCCTATGGCCAGCACACTGCCATCATGGATCAGTACGACGTTATCGTGCTCGCCCCGCAGGTTCGTAGCTACTACAACGACATGAAGGCCGACACCGATCGTCTGGGCATCAAGCTGCTCGCTCCGCGCGGTAAGGAATATATCGACCTTACCCGCGACCCCGCCGGCGCCATCAAGTGGCTCCGCGAGAACCTCGACTAGCTCCTCCCTCTGTTGGTGCCCGGATCCCCTGTTCGGGCACCTCCCCCTATTCGTATCCCACAGAAAGGATGTCTCATGACCAACCCCATGCAGTTCCCCGACGGCTTTGTGTTTGGCGGCGCCACCGCCGCTTATCAGGTTGAGGGCGAGACCCGCACGCACGGCAAGGGCAAAGTGCCCTGGGACGATTTCCTGGCTGCTCAGGGTCGCTTCTCCCCCGACCCCGCAAGCGATTTCTACAACAAATACCCGGTCGATATCGACCTGTGCCAGCGCTTCGGCATCAACGGCATCCGCGTCTCCATCGCTTGGAGCCGCATCTTCCCCAACGGCACTGGCGAGATCAACCCCGAGGGCGTCGCCTTCTATCACGAGCTCTTTGCCACCTGCAATAAAGCCGGCGTTATCCCCTATGTCACGCTCGATCACTTTGATACGCCCGAGGCCTTCTACCAGGACGGCGGCGAGGGCTTCCTGACGCGCACGACCATCGACGCCTTCGTCGAGTACGCCAAGTTCTGCTTTGCCGAGTTCACCGAGGTCAAGCATTGGTTTACCTTTAACGAGATTCCCGCGACCGCCGAGGGCAGCTTTATCGTCGGCAACTGGCCGCACGGCGAGAAGTACCGCTTGGACAAGGCCTTCCAGCTCATGCACAACATGATGGTGGCCCACGC
>CABUVB010000049.1 GCA_902494815.1 uncultured Collinsella sp.
ACGGATTCCGAGTTGATCTTAGGCACGATGACGCCGACGAGCTTGGTGGATCCGGTGCGCAGCGCGCGAGCCTGGCTGGACCGCACGTATCCGGTCAGCTCAATCGCCTGCTTAATGCGCTCGGCCTTATCCGCCGAGATATATCCACCGTTGAGGTAGCGCGAGACGGCGGCGCTCGAAACGCCGGCCAGCTCGGCCACATCTTTCATCTTTACCACGAGCACCCCTGACAACGAATTCACAAGCACCATGATAGCTGCCTTGCCCGCAAATTGAGTAAATAGAATCCCAGGTCGAGCAAACGTCAGCGAGCGGGCAGCTGCCGTGGCGAGGTGCCGCGAAAGAGGAGCGAAGCGTACTTTATGTACGCAAGCGACGGTTTGAGCGGCAGATCGCCCGGCAGATGCCCGCGCAGCGTCGAGCGGTCCGGTGTTTGTTAAAACGCCGGAACATAGTTACCCGTGGTATTCGCCGTTGTACTGGATTAACGTCAAGTCTTCCACGCCGTCAAGCGCGCGAATGGCGTCGGCATAGGGCATGTCAACGCCGTCCGAGAACACCTCGACGGCCATCTCGACCTTGTCGCCGCGCATAGTCTTAGACTTGACGGTAAACTTGGTGCGCCCAAATGCACGCACGATATCATCACCGGTAGTCTGGCCCGTGTAGTGGATGACCATCATGTACACGCGCGCCTTGTCCTGATGGCTCGCAAAGCCGGCAATCATCACCACGATCACCACCGCCGTGAGCCCCACGAGTGCGTACATGCCGGCACCCGCCGTAATGCCCGTGGTAATGGCCCAGAACAGATACAGCAGGTCGAGCGGGTCCTTGACCGCCGTACGATAACGAACGATGGACAGAGCACCGACCATACCGAGCGAGATGACCACGTTCGTCGAGATCGCAAGCGTCACCATACACGTAAGCACGCACATGCCCACGAGCGTCACGGCAAAGCTGCGCGAGTACACCACGCCGGTAAAGAAGCGCTTGTACACGCAATAGATCAGGATGCCCATGGCGAGCGCCACGAGCAGCGACAGACCGATCTTGGCAGGGTCGACCTGGCCAAACGCCTCCAAGACGGAGTTCTTAAAAAAGTCCCTGGTGCTCATGGTCTAAATATCCCCTCGGTTCTCAAAATCCGATTCCCAGTAGTTAAAGCCGCGCAAGTAGGCGGTCTTTTCGTAGCACAGGCAGTACTTGGAGACCGCCGTGAGCTCCGCCGCCCCCGGCGGTACCATATCGCGCACCAGCTGCGGGCAAAACTCGGTAAACTTAACCTCCATCACCAGCTTGCCCGGCTCCAGAACGGGCAGCGCGGGCAGGGTCGCGTCAAAGATATCGAAACTTCCCACAGCCGCGCGCACGTTCATGTCAAACGTGATGCGCACGGTGCCTTCGTCCATCACCCACGGCTCACGCTCGTAGTCCACGATGGTACGCGGGCGCATCATATTGCAGATGCACTCGATGTAGAACTCGCGGCAGAGCGGATAGGGGCTCCTCAGCAAAAAGTCGTACTCGCCGGCCAGAATGCACTCAAACTCACCTCGCGTGAGCGGCGCGTCCTCCTTATAGATCCAGCTACCGTACTTCTTTTTACGCTCGAGCTTAATCACCTTGTCGCTGCCGTTATAGATGCGCACGCGATACTTTTTGCGCATGAGAATGCCGGCGTCTTTTTCCTCGTAGGCCGAGTTGCAGTAGTCGTCAAAATACAGGCTGCGAATGGTGTAACCACCCGCCCGCGCATGCTTGTCCAGTTTAAAAACCGGCGCCATGCGACAGGCAAGCGCGGAGTGCTCGCCCTCGTTAATGAGATATTTGAGCTCGTGGCGGTAACGCTCCTGCGTGGTACGTACAGGCGGAGCCGCCAAGCGCTCAAGCAGCGCGCTAGCCCTCCTCATACGTGTCCTCCACGACCTTACCGCCGTCTTGCACGTAAAAACACTTCATGCCATAGTGCTTGCCGTCGTCAGTCACATAGTAGTCAAACGCATCTTGCCTATAACCGTCGGAGTTGGTGGCACGCACGCGCACAAAATACTGGCCGGCATCGGGCGCATCGCAGGTCACCTCGGGAAGCAGCACGTCCTCGGCCTTAAAGACCACGTCGCTTATGGCATAGTCGCGCGCAAGCTCTACGGTGTAGCGAATGTCGCGCGCCTCAAAGTCGTAGGACGCATCCCAGTTAATGCGCAGCTTACCGTTATCGATCTGCGGCACGCCGATGTAGAACGGCATGGGCTTTTTAAAACTCTCGCGAAAGCTCTTGTAGTTCTCCTCGATCTCGGAGGGAATCGCCACGGCGATCTGCTCGTATTGGTCCTTGGTGACAGGCAGATGGTCGATATCGGGCGAAGCAAAGACCAGGGATTCAGTCACCTCGCGGTAGTGCTTGATCATCTTGCTCAGGCGTGCCTCGGTCATATACGAGCGCAGGTCCTTGACGGCGCTATCGAGCTCGGCGCGGAACGACTTGCTGCGCAACGCGCGGTTAAACAGCACGTTGCCCCAGTAGTTGCTTGCGCCACGCTCCCAGCTCGCATAATCCGAGAATCCCGTCAGGCTCAACTCGAGTTTGCGCAGCATGCCGTCGTTATCCCAATCCAGGATGTACCAGACCTTGGAGTTAAGCGGACTGTATAGATAGCAGTTACGGTTCTGCGTATCGCAATTGCCCGTCAAGATCTGAAACGCCATCCAATAGACCAGGTTCTCGGTATCGAAGTAGGTGTCGAGCACATCGTCGATCTTATGCGTATCGTCGTTGAGCGCATCGAGCATCTCGATCAACTTGGTATGGTCCGAATCGCCCTTAATCTCGAGCATGCCCTCAAACGCCGTCTGGTTGTAGTCGGGGTCATCGGTGAGCTTAATGGTGTCTTCGAAGCGATGGAAATCGAAGTTGTTCACCTTATACAGATGCCCGTTCTTATCCAGACCGTGAGCCTTAAGTGCCGTCTTGTTGAGCTGCTCGACCTGCGTAAACAGGCCGTAGTCCTCAAAGGTGTCGTTGGACTTTTCGGTCTGGTCGCACACCCACAGATGCACAAACTGCGTGCGCAGGCCCATCATCTGGGGAATCCCACGGATAAGGTCGTAGGCCATCTTGTTGCGAAAACGCATACCCTCGCCCATGTGCTTGTTGAGCGCAATCGCGCGCTGTTGGCGCCAGGTACCCTTGCCCTTTTTGAGCTCCACCTTGTAATTCTTTTGCGAGTTCATGCTCGATGTCTGACCGCGCACCTGCACGGTAGCATTGGGCGCTTCCTCGCCATAGCCAACCTCGCCGGCCACCGGGCCGTCTTCGTCGCCCGGCTGCAGCAGGCCCATAACCTGATAGCGCGTCACGCCCATGTCGGCATAGTCATACACCGAGTACGTGTTGATCTCGGCCCAGCTGTGGTCGGTGTTCTCGGAGCTGTTGCCGCGCGAGACCGTCAGATACATGGTCACAATACCCGAGTCGTCGTAGACCTCGTACAGCTCATCTTTATCGCGTAGGTGCTTGGTACCGTCCGAGGACTCGGCCTTTTTAATCTTGTCCTGCTTTTTGACCTTTTTGGTCGAGGGGTCTTCCTGCACCGAGCAGCCCGAAAGCAACAGCGCACCGGCAGCCGCCTCAAAAAGGCGACGGCGGGACATCATTCTATCGGTCATCAGAACCTCCCCAATGCTTGCGATACACGTGAACTACTGCGCGCTCAAACGCACCATGTGGCTCACCCTTATGGCGACCTTCCTCGTAGCATTGCTCAACACGGTCGAGCACCCGGCCAAGTTCGGTAAACCAGCCCGTCTTGTCAGTCGCCACAATGGGCTGCTGGCTCAGGATACGATACGGCAAGTTGGCGGTATAGGTATCGAGTCGCAGCAGCGCCACGATAAAAAACACCGCCGCACCCAACAAAAAGCCAAAGCCGTAAAACTGCTGCGGCAAAAGCAACGACACGGCAGTCGTCAGCCCGGCCACACCGGCAAACAGGCCCGAAGCCAGCACGGCCCCCTTATAGTCGGTAAAGTACAGCAAGATGAGCATCACCGTATTACCCACGGCATACAGGCCATAGCCCACGCACAGCGTGCGAAAATACCCGTGCATAAGGTTGTTAAAGCCCAACGGTAGGGCCGACAGCACCGTGGTCTCGAGCGAAATGACCGCCGCGGTCACAAACAGCTGCTTGAGCGCACAAAAGCGCAGTTCGCTGTTAAGCGTGGAGAGCATCTCCTCCTCGGCCACCACAATGTCGCCCACCACGCCGCCGTCGTTGAACAGGCTGTAGTAGTCGCGATAGCGCGGATAGAAGTTGACCTCGACCGAGACCACAAAGTTGACGGTCGTGACCAGGATGGTCAAAAACGCGATGAGCGCCGGCACATCGTAGTAGGGCGCACCATAAAAGAAGCCCTTGACCTGCACGCCAATGGGACCGTCCCAAATAATCACCAGGTGCGCAAAGAGCCCCAGATTGGTTAACAGGCCCGTGAGCGCCAGCGGCATAAACTGATCGAGCCACTGCAAAAAGAGCCAGGGGCTGCGGTCGCTCTGAGGAAAATACCGGTATAGCAGAACCACGTCCCAGGCAAGCATGACGCCGTAGCCCAGAGCAATTGATGCCAACAGGCCCTCGACCGGCGGCAGCCCCAGTGCCAGCGCGGCCAGGGCGCATAGGCACGCGACGTCAATGGCAGCCGCAAAGCTGCACAGGATACCGCGGTAATCCTTGATGGCGGTGAGGTAGCTCATGCCGTTCCAGTTGACGATCATAATGTTGAACAGCCACAGGCACAGCAGTCCCTGCAGCAGTGTGGCGCCCGAGAACAGCAAAAAGGCGCCGTAGAGCACGGTGCCCGCAACGAGCATGATGGCGTTGGAGCCCCAAAACGAAGGCAGTATCTCATCCTCGCGCTCGGCATACAACATATCAGCCAAAAAGCGCGTGACCGGCATGGAGAAAAAGCTCGTGAGCAAAAGTGAGGCCAGCAGTGTGTAGGTCACCATGCACACCAGCAGATCCTGGTTGGCACGGCCCACACCCCACAGACCGCACAGCACCAAGATACCCACCTGCAGCAGCACGCCCAACAGCATGGGACCCGTGCACACAATGCCGGCGTAGCCGTAAGCACGCATCGTGGCAAACAGGCCCCTGCGCCTAAACAGGCGCTTAAGCTCAAAACCAATTCCGGCCATCGGCTACTCCCCCTCTCTGGGCAGGTTAAACGCACGCGCCGTCTCGTCGTACAGCGCGCGATAGTTGGCGAGCATTTGCTCGTGCAAAAAGTACGTGGCAACGCGACGCTGCCCGCGCTCCCCCATCTCGATACGACGGGCGCGGCTTGTGCACATGCGCTCCATGGCATCGGCCAAGCCCTTGCGATACATGGGCGGCGTCACAAAACCCGCCACGCCATAGTCGTCACCCGGGGCGCCTTCGAGCAGCTCGCGGCAGCAGCCCACCTCGGTCGTCACGCAGGGACGGCGCGCTGCAAGCGACTCCAGCACGCTGAGCGGCTGGCCCTCGGAGATGCTCGTCAAAATGGTAAAGTCGAGCTTTTCCATGTACTCGACCACGTTGACGCGGCCAGTAAAGATCAGGTCGCGCACGCCCAGGGTTTCGACCAGCGCGTGGCACTCGGCGCCATACTCCTCGTCGTCCACGCCGCCCATGATGTGCAGGCGCACCTTGGGCAGGCGCTCATGCAGCTCAAAGAACGCATAGATCATAGTCTTGACGTCCTTGATGGGCGCCAGGCGCACCACCGCGCCAATGTCCACCCAGCCGTCATCGGGCTTTAAGGGAATGTCCTTAAAGCGGTCGAACTGGATGCCGTTGGGGATGACCAGACATTTGTCTGCATCGCAACCCATATCGATCTGCGTCTTGCGGGCGTTATGGAACAAACTCGTCGCGCGGAAGGCGCAGCGGTAGATCTCCTCCGAAAGCAGGTAGAAAAAGCGAATCCAGCGGTCCTTAAACGACGGCACCACCCAATCGGCGCGAATGATCTCTTCCTCGCGCTCGCGGGTGTAGATGCCATGCTCGGTCAACAGCACCGGCGCATGGTGAACGCTTGAGCCCAGGCAGGCGAGCAGACCACCGTAGCCGGTCGAGATGGCATGGTACACATCGGCCACCGGCACCTCGCTGCCCAACAGGTAGAGCACGGGCAGCAACATGGAGCGCATGGTGTGGAATGCATCGGCAAAGGGCGTGTAGGGATACTCGGCCAGGCACACGTCGCGAAAGATATCCATAAACGTGCGGCTCTGCAAAAACGAGAGCGGATGCACGCGACGGCGGTAGAAGATATCGAATAACACGTCCCAGTCCGGATTGGAGAGCGACACCAGACGGCGTAACGCCTCGCGCTCACGGTCGTTAAAACTGGCTTCATGTTGCTCACCCGAAAGCCGCAGGGCATCGTCCAGGAACACCTCGTGCACCTCGACCACGTTGCCGGGCAGCTCGTAGACAAACTTGCCACGGTCGGCAGCATGCGCGCCGATCACCCACAGCACAAACTCGTGCTCGGGCATGGCCGTAATGTAGCCATGCATCCAGGTAGATACGCCGCCGTGCACATAGGGGTAGCAACCCTCGAGTACCAGACAGATTCTCATTTATCGCCACCCTCCTTGCGCTCGATCGTCACGGTCTTATCATTTGCCTTGAGCAGATACAGATTGCCCGTAAGGTGCGTCAGTTCGCCACCCGTCACCGCACCCGGCTCGCCATTATTGCCGCGGAACATGAGCCACGCCTCGTCGTGGAAATTGCCCAGGCTGAGCGTCCAGGCATCCGCGCTGGTATCCACGCTCACCGTCACGGACGAAAAGCGCTGGATGGCACCGGAGCACTCCGACGCCGTCTGGTGCCGCAGGTCGGGCGCGGATTTGGTAAGCCACTCCAGGTAGTCGACCAGGCCGCCCTTGTAGACCTCCCAGCCCTCCTTGGCACCACGATCGGGATCGAGCAAGTCGTCCGGGTGCATAAAATGCGTGCTCACGTAGTGCATGTTGAGCTCGGACACGGCTGCCAGGCGCATATAGGAATCGTCGACCATGCCGCCCGAGACAATACGTGGCTGCTCCACAATGCCGTCGCTCGCCACGCCAAACTCCTGCACGTAGGGCAGGTCGGTGCCATCCTCAAAATACGTGCTGGCGATGGTCTTAATGCGCGGAACGTCGGTGCCGATGAGCTTGCGCGCTCGGGCCGAAAGGATATTCGACGGCGGTACGTAAACCGAGCCATGAGCGTTGGGCAGAACCTCGTCCTGAAACGCGATAAGTTCGTTGAGCGAAGCGACGAGCGTCTCTTTGTTCTTCCAGGTCTTGTAGACGTACAGCGTGCCGTAGTCGGTGTCCCAGAGCGCGAGCGGCTGATGGTTGTAGCCGTGAAAGCCCAGCTCGCCGCCCATCTGCAGCAGCATGCCGCCAAAATATCGAAACTGCGTGGTATCGGGTTGGCGCGCGGGCTCGGTCTGGTTGACCGCGTCCTCGTAGTTTTCGATCATCACGCCGGTATAGCGAATGCCATATTTTTGCGCGAGCTTTTGCAGATCGGGCCACCAGACCTTGGTGTAAAAATCCGCAATGGAAAGGCCGTAGTCACGCTTGATATAAGTACCATCGCCCGAGGGCACGGGGCTAGGAAAGTCGTCCAAATAGAACACGGCGCTGTTGATGACCGGATAGGCCGTAGCATCGCCCAGCAGACTGATCGCCGCGGCGAAAAAGCCGCGCATGACCTTGTCGTAGATACCGATATTGCACACCACGGTGCGCCCGCTACCGCAGTCATTAGACCAAATGAGCGGGGCGCCCGCATCGCCAGTCTTAGCCCACTCACGCGCCGTCTCGCGCAGCGATACTGAAAGCGACGAATCAAAGGGGTCCGAGAGCTCGTAGCGCTCTCCCCCGCCCAGCATAAAGTCCTCACTCGGCACAATGCTTTCGGCTTTTACATAGTCATATCCGGCCGATTCAATGCCAAGCTTGGAGGCAATCACTTGCAGATAGCTCGAGTTATCCGGCGGCATGGCGAGCATAAGCGAACCGCCGGCACTCACCCAACTCATAATGTCGCTCAGGTGCGTACCGAGCCCATCGAGCGACGGCATGAGCAAAATCACGCGATCGAAGGAGGTCAGCGAGGGAATGGCATCCGCACCATCCAGGGCAAGATCCACGTCGCGATGGGCGATCTTCATGTCCAGCAAAATCTGGTCGAACTGGTCTTTGACGTCGTCGACGCCATCTTGGTCCGAGTCTGTAATGACCAGGCACGTGGGCTTTTGGCCAAAGATTGCCGAGGAGGCCGGCACCGCGTCGTTGGCGGCAAGCATCCCCAGCCTATGCTGGCCCGCACTGTACTGCACGCCGGCACGCTCCACCAGCAGCACGGCGGCCATGGCAATAAAGACCGCCCACACCACGAGGAGTCCCATCCAACGAAAGCGGCCCACACGGTCTCGGATATGTTGCGCCACGCTCATCGGGCCTCCTCCCAATCGCGCCAAAACGCCAACTTTTCGCGGTTGTCGGCGCTCAAATACACACGTTGCTTGTCAATCGCATCGATCACACAGTGGACCTCGTCACCGTCGCGGCGCATCACGGCTAGGCGCAGGCAAAGCATCCAAACCTCCTGCTCCTCGGGCACGTCGAGTACCAGCTGGTCGGTCACGGCCTGCGCCTCGTCGATCTGTCCGACATCGGCCAGCGCCGTCGCGTATCGAATGCGCAGCTCAAGGGTATCCTCGCGCTCGCAGCGACGCGCAAGCAGGCGCGCGTACTGTTGGCGCTGAATCTGAGCAACGCGCCCCTCAGCCAAGCCCGAGCCCAAGTATTCACCAAGAAAATCACAGTATTCGTTGAGGTTTTGCGCGCTCGGGTCCGTCTTAAAGGCACGCTCCAGCTGCTGCAGTTTAAGGTCGGACTCCTTGGAGATCTGCGCCACCGCCGTCGCGGCATAGTGCGCCACCTCAACGTCGTCGTTAAGCTTAGCCGCCTGCAGCTGCGCCAGGTACGCGTCGGGCTCCTCGGTGAGCATGGAGAGCATTAGGCGGCGCCGGTATGCCGGGTCGTTGACGATAAGCGCCTCCTCGAGCGGCACTACGCCTGCATCGTCCTCACCGCTCGGTACCGACATACTACGATGCAGGTCGTCGTTGAAGCGCAGCGACTCCAGCGCAGACTCTTTCAGCCACTCGCCAAGCACCGCGCTGCGCACCGATAGCAAAACCACCAGCAACGGGCCCCACAGCGGCACCAGCACTATTACAGCCAGCATGTGCCCGCGCACCGGCAGCAGGCCCAGCTTCATGAGCGTCCACAGCATCAGGCAAACCAGCGAATGAATCAGCAGCAAGACGGCAGCAACGACAAGCGAGATCAAGCGGCACCCCCCTCACCGTCACCGGTGTAAGCGATGCGCTGCAGCAGCGCCACGATGCCCTCGCCGTCGACGGGCTCCACCGCAATATGCTTTGCGCTCAGGCGCTTACGGATAATGGGAAGATCGCACGCCTTTGCCTGGCGCATAAGCAGGTAGAGCACGTTGCCGTCGACCAAGCCCGCCGCGTCGCTCTCGCGGATTGCCGACCCAATTGCGCCCACCAGCTCGCCGACAGGCTCCATGCCCGGTACCACGCGCAGGAGCAAAAAACTCCCCATCTTGCTATCTGCCAGCGCCTGCTCCGCCGCGAGCTCTTGGCCAAAGGCCGCCTGCTTGAGCACGCAAATGCCGTCAACGCAGCGTTTATCCTGCGCCACCGCCTCATAGTCAAAGGCACGGCCCAGCGCGCTTTCGACCAGCCCGCACAAGATGCGGAACAGGTTTTGATAATAGAGGGTCATTTGGTTTTCGGCCGCACTACGCACAAAGATCAACACGGCGGGTGCCCCGTCGCGCTCGATCGCGTATCCAAACATGGGAAACCCCGGCGTCAGCTCACGGTTCACCCACAGGTTCGAACGACCCCCGTCGCCCAAAAGAGGTGCAAGCTGCTCAAGCGTGAGCGAGCGTGCGGCATTTTCGGCAATCGCGGGACTTGCTGCCACCAGGCGTGCAAATGCCCCGCCCGAAACATGGTAGATCGCCACCGAATCGTTCTCGAAGATCTCGCCCAGAAGCTCGCAGCACTTGCGATAGATGTCGCGTGGGTTGAGTACGTCGAGCTCCTGCGTCACGGCAAAGATCTTGCCAAAGCTGTCGTGGCGACCCACAATCTGGCGCCTGTACGCGCGCTTGTCCTCGATCGCGTCGTGGTAAAGCTGTGTGAGGAACGTATTGCGATTACGCACGAGCTCGTTTTGATCGCGCTCCGCCCTAATGGCTTCGCCGTTGCGCAGCTGCACATAGCCGCACACGGCACCCACCACAAAGTACGCAATAAACGGCAGCCAGTTGGACGGCTCGTAAAAGAGACCCTGGAAGGTATAACCGTACTGAGTAAAGTAGCTCGCGGCCAAACCCACCGACGCCAGCAGCGCCGCAACCAGGCCAAAATCGAGCCCATACAGCGTGCCGATCAGTACCACGTACAGCAGGCGGTAGTCGAGCACGTTAAGCTGAGCAGACTGCGAAAACACCAGCTCCAGGCCCTCAAAGAGCACCCAGGCCAGCGCGGTCTCCAGGCATTTGATGGGCAGTGTCCGCCCGCGCATGCGGTCGATGGCGGCACGCAGCGGATGGCGCTTGCCCGCGAGGGTCTGCTCCCAGCGGGCGTGTATGGTCGAAAGATCGCGCAGCA